>JAEZBW010000120.1 GCA_023426765.1 Bacillota bacterium | reverse complement strand
ACCTTATATTCTGGTCTCGTTTTTGCCAGCTCTTCATAGATCCCTCTGGGATCTCCGGTATTGGAGGCGGACATTCCTTTCTCTAAACCCGCCAGCATATCTTTTGCTTTCTGTTCGGCATTTTCCGTACCGGATATTTTTACATTGGGTTGATAGTTTTCATATTTCCCCGGGTTTCTCATGGCATCCTCTATGAGTTCATCAAGGTTTTCCACATCAAAACCAAGATCCAAATCGATACCTAAAGACTCCAACATCTCCATCTGCTTTTTTACAGCGCTTTCAGAAGTTTCTGGAAGCATCTTCTTCGTTAATTCATAGCTGAAATGAACGGTTGTCTTCAATGCAGCCTGAGCAGGCGCGGAGGACATTTTAAGAAAAGACTGATACACCAGCAGAGAATCTATATTGGGACAATTAAATTGCATTTTTACCTGCAATTCATCCATATCTCTTTTTATTTTATCGGCAGCCTCCGAATCAAGCAATGTGACAAAGTCCCCGGCAGTGACGGCGGGAACCTGCTTTAATTCTTCCATTCTTTTTTCAAGGAAGGCTTCGGAGGCCTCTTCGCTGGATTCATCAGGCTCATCCGTTTCCTCAGGGAACCTTTTGTTTATATCTGAAACAGCCCGTACATAAACAGGATAAGCCTCCGTATTTTCTGCAACCAGCTTTAAAGCTCTATCGAATTGCCTGACAGCCATGTAATAATTATAAAGCCCCGTAATAGCCGGCCAGTTTGTTGCGTTTAGTTCCAAGGCCTCTTTAAATGCGGCATAGGCCTCTTCAAACCTGTTCGTATCTAAAAAAAGATTTCCCAGGTTTACAAG
This sequence comes from Bacillota bacterium, assembly GCA_023426765.1. GTDB lineage: Bacteria > Bacillota > Clostridia > DSM-8532 > DSM-8532 > JAAYJG01. The sequence goes on along the minus strand of JAEZBW010000120.1, from coordinate 4,494 downwards.
AATTGTATCCTTCATTTCCGTCAAATCGTTTGCTGTTGCAGCAGTGAGGGCATAATAACACATAGTTATCGAATCATCGTAAAACTCATCTGTCCGTAAATTTGGTATGTTTGCGTTTTCATATTGCAGCTCATCGCAATATGTGGCAATAGCGGTTGCCAGATTGGAGGCGGCATTGGCATCTTGCGGGTTTATTGAAAAGACAGCAGATGCGAGAGCTAAATAAAAGTTTTTTGCGTCTGTATAGGTTACCATGAAAGCAACATTCATTGAGTTACTGTTGCATAGCTCGGGATCAACCTTGTGTCCGTCAAATTCCGGTTCCCATGTGACAATATTGCTGAATTCCCCTCGCAGATCGTCCTCAATGACAGGGTAGGACAGGTCGTAATATTTTTTTGCCAGTGCCAGCGCTTTTTCAATGCCTGTTTCGACGATGAAATCCTCAATGTTGATATCAGGCTCGTCAGGGTAATCCTCACCAATGAGTTCATCAATATTATCAGGCAGCTCGCCTGTGCGGGAATAGTGTATAAATGCTTCAGTCACTTCCTTCGCTTCCGAAAGACTAGGAATGCGAAAAGAACATCCGGCCAGATTTAAGAAAAGAATAACCGCCAGAAAAATATAGAGTAGTCTTTTCAGAAAGTATTTAGAAGTGGATACCCTGCGCATTTTTTTCAGCATATTCGGCTTGAAAATTCCCGGCATCCTTCATCACCCCTTATCGTGTTTGGTTTCATACCTCTGTTCGTATACACTGTTGATGTTAGTATATCATGAGTATCCTCGTCTTTATCAATTAATGTTTTATTTTTTTCAATGTTTCGTTATCATTATTATCTGCATGCATGCTGCCGTCTGAGGTTGTCAAACCTCCTCCCCCCTGACATCATTCGTCCCCCTGACATCATTTTTTCCTCACGGAGGAGTTCAAGAACAATTTTTGTCTTAAAATCTGGTTTGTAAGTATTTCATTTTTCCATAGTTCCATTATAACTTATTTTTTTGAATTTTGTGCATCACCCTATGGGAGCATTATAAGTGTTGTAAAACCAATATCAGTCGGTACAAGTATCCTCCATTCATCGGTATCCAGCCAGTCATGCTCGTTGAGCCCCCAACCCAAAATCCTGCCGTCCTTCATGAACGCGAAAGCATTGTGATCCGTCGCGCTGATTTCAACCGCTCCATCCAGTATTTTTACAGGGCTTGACAGGTATTCCGGAGTCAGGCTTCCAATTCCGCATTTCCCGTAGGTGTTATCTCCAAAAGCCCATACGGTTCCATCATTCTTCAAAGCCAGCAGAAACCTTTCACCAGGGGACACTTCCCTGACACCGTCCATTATTTTTACAGGGCTGGTCAGGTTCTGAGCTAAACCTGACCCAGTTATATGCGCTTGCCATACCCAAAGGCTGTTGTCATTTTTGATCATGCAGCATAACGAGTGGCTTGCTTCAATCTTTTTCACCCCGTTCATCACCTTGATGGGGGTTTTTCTGCCGGGTGTCACTCCGCCATCTCCACAGTTCCCTTCTCCCCAGGTCCAAACACTGCCGTCGGTCTTCAGAACCATTATCATATCGTCCGCTAACGAACCTAAACTTCCGCTCTGCACTGCATCTACAACATTATCCATCACCTTTTCGGGCACAAGCCTGTCGGATTCCGGTTGTTCCAAAACAGAAAAGGTGGGGCTTGAAAATCCCCAAGTCCACAGAGTGTTGTCGGTTTTCACAGCGATACCGATTTGGCCGATATTGGCAGTCCTCACATTATCCAAAATTTTTGACGGTGGATAATCGCCATACAGGTAATCTTCTCCGTTTCCGAGAAGGCAGGCATGGTTTGAACCGTATGTCCAGAGGCTTTTATCCGGCTTCAGAACAAAGTAATTATCGGATTCAGTATCAAGGCAATAAGCATCCTGGTCTATCATTGTCCATGTTGCATCTTTTTTAACCGGTTTCCATCCATATTCATCCTCAACTGCGCCGGTATATAAATTGTTACCAAAGCCCCAGAGGCTTTTGTCTTCCTTCCTGATAAAGAGATTCGTCGAATACGGGTCGCTAAAAGTCGGTCCGGCAACCAGCCTTCCGGGGTTCATTGCATTTAGGTCTGTAACACCGCTATTGTCTGTTACTCCATCAGAGTAATCTGTTTTGGCATAATGCTCCATGAACACACCGTCCTGCGGTTTTACGGTAAAGGTAACCTGGGTTCCGCCGGCCGTATAATTATCAGATATGAGTATCTGCATTTCATATTGACTGAAAACAGTATTGAAAGAATAAGAATCACTAAGATTGAGTTCATTGTTTTCTTCCGACCTGTTCCGGGTAAAGCTCTTATACAGATCAATCACCGCATTCCGATCTTTTTGGGTGTTGTATGTTACGGTTATCATCTGTTCCCGTGCTAAAGCGTAGCTTTTATCATCCACCCCGGACAATACCGCATCGTCTGTAAACGGGATATCCGCGGGCAGGAAAGCAGGCAGATTCAAGCGTTGCTGGTTTGTTTCCCCAACTGTATCGTCCATACCTGCCACAGTTGTGTTTTCACCGTTCTCAGGTTCATCGGGTATACCCTCCGGGAAGTTTAGTGTCATACTTACCATGATATTGCCTGTATCCGCTATCATCAAAATCAATTCATAACCCGGCATTTCCGCTGTAAAAACACAATAGGTTTCGTCCTTTATTTCCTGACAATCCCGGTCAAATTGCGTAATAAAGCTTCCATAGAGGGCTGCTGTATCCTTAAGGCTCTGGTTGGACTGGTAATTCAGAAAGATGCTGTCAGTACTGACTTCTTTGTTTATGTTGTATGCATCATCGGTGAAGGGAATGTTTTCGGGGAAGCCTTTTGGAAGGCTTAGCTTTGATTGGGATGGGTGCTCCCCGGAGGTTACTCCCGTACCAGCACCATTCCCGGCAAGGGAGCTTTCCCCGGCCAATAGCTCATAGGCCCTTAATGAAACCAAAACAGCCTGCTCCCTGGTGGCATCTCCGTCGGGATCAAACCGGTCGGCTCTGTTTTTCTTTCCCACACCCTTCACAATCTGAACCTTATAGCAATAGTAAACGCCCTCCCGTGCCCAGGCTTCCACCTTATCGTCATCGGCAAACACTGCCGCGCCCTGGGTTTGGTAGTTTCCTGCAGGATTAATTACTTTTATGGCCCGAAGAAGAATCGTTGCCATTTGTTCCCGGGTAACAAGCTCTGACGGTGCATACCGGTTGCCGCCAACCCCTTGTACAAGGCCAAGATTCGCGGCCTTCAAGATATCCGGATTGGTTGTATCGGAAAAACGGACATTTCCCTGCGGTGCCGTTTTCCCTGTATATTTTTCATACAGCTTCAGTGCGATTTCCGCAAATTCTTCCCGGGTGACTTTTTCCATCATGTTGCTCTTGATGCGAGGCGTAATCAGACCATATTCCGCTGCCTTGTCCAGTTCCGGGACAGCCCAGTCGGACGCTCCGCTGTATGCCGCAGTATTAATGGCCAAGCCTGAGAAATACGGCATATGAAACGCATCAGGTTCCAGGTGCAGGGCTGCTGAAATGGAAACAGGAAGCAAATATAACACTAACACAGTAAGCAGGGTCACGATATTCAGAGTTCTTTTCATTTCGGAATACCCCTTTTTAACAGGAGCCGGCTGTGAAAAGCAAAAACGCCCATATTTATATTTTATTAGCCTGCCGATTGAATAGATAGTACAAATATAGTCATAATTAGTAAGAAAAACGAGCTGGCGGTTGAGCGGAAATGCGCAAGATTGGAGTGGTCGTGTCTTGATTGGAATGAGCCGTCCGTTCATTTTTACAGGCAGATGGGGGCAATACCGATGGAGGATTGGACGGTTTATAGAGTTCATGACAAAACATTAGTTGATTTGGCAGATAGATTTTAATGTTATCGAATAGAAGGATTCATTCTGAAATCTGTTTAAAGATAATTGTGGTATAGTAATAAGTAGAAAGACAACTTTCTGTAAACTATGAGCATGTATCTTTGTAAAATGTGGAGATATGTTCGATTAGCAGTGAGGAGAATGTGAATGATAATTCGTGAAACTGAAAGAATTGTAATAGGCGAATAGATGAAGAATCGGCAGCGGAACGCCCCGGAATGATCAATAAATCCATTCGGTAATGGATTATTTGCAGGGAAGCTTTTCCGAGGCGTTTGAGCAATTGATGAAGAGCGCTGAAATAGCCGATAGGGCAGGTAAAATGATCAAATATTTGAAAAAAACACACAAAAGCACACCTGAACTACCTTTTTAAGTAGTGGTCTTTTTAAATTACATATGCTAAACTTTCAAAAAGCTTATAATGAGGCAGAGATAGGCTCCCGCCCCACCGCTATAGCCTATTTTCAGCCAAGGTTAAAAACGCGTGCTGGCGGGTACCGATTTCCTTATCATTCGCTCCATCGAAGTTTACTGCAATTACTCAAGAGGTATAAGAATGACAG
>JAEZBW010000041.1 GCA_023426765.1 Bacillota bacterium | reverse complement strand
GTCCCGGCATTTGCGCAGAAACGTCAGGAAATGGGCGTTGCCGGACAGTTTTTCGGCCTCGATGGCCCGCAGCAGGGCGTCGGCGGCGTTTTGGAGTTCCCCCAGCCGCCGGGCTAGGCCCAGGCGCAGGGCCTCGGGGGCGGCGTCGCCGCAGTCCGGGTCGGCCAGGAGCCGGGCGGCCACGGTCAGGAGCTGGTCGCGAAAGCTGACGGTGGGCAGGAAATTCTTGGTGTGGTCAATCAGCGCCCCGGCCGCTTCGGAAAACTGGCGGGCCAGGGTCGGATCGGCCGGCAGGCCGGCGCACAGGCGTTCGTAGAGGTCGTCCAGGATGGCCCGGTCGTCAAAGGACGGCTCGAAATCCGGGCGCAGTCCCAGCTCCAGGGCAAAGACCCGGGCCAGCAGATAGAGCAGGCTGTCGATGGTGCGGATGCCCAGGCGCTGGGCATGGACGAGCAGCGACTCCAGCTCGCGCCGGGCCGTGGCCCGTTTGGCGGGCTGGGCCGGATTGGGATCCAGCGCCAGGCGTTTGAGGGCCTCGATGACCCGGTCGCGCATCTCGGCGGCGGCCTTGTTGGTAAAGGTCACGGCCAGGATGTCGGGCACGGAATACGCCCCGTCGCCGGTGTCGCCGCAAGCGCGCGGCAGGTCGCGGCTCGCGCCGAGGACGAGATCAATAAAACGCCCGGTCAGGGCGTGGGTCTTGCCCGAACCGGCCGAGGCCTTGACCTGGATGAGCATGGTCGGCTCCTTGGAGATGCTGCCCGAAGGGTAGCCGCAACCCGACCGAGGCGCAACGGCGGACCGGGGGAGCCGGGAGCGCCGTCCTTGCCGGCCGGCCCGGCCCCGGGCATGGTGCGGCAATGACGCACGACACGACGACATGGACCTTGCCTCCCGAGGCCGACGGCTGGCGGCTGGACAAGGCGCTGGAGCTTATGCTGCCCGGGGTGGGGCTTCGGGGCCGGCGACGGCTGATTGAATCCGGCGGCCTGACGGTGGACGGCCGGACGCGGGCCGCCGGCTACCGGGTCCGGGCCGGGCAGACCGTGGCTGTGACGCCGACCGACCCGATGCCCTGCTTCGGCCCGGCCGATCTGCCGGTTGTGCTCGAAACCGGGGATTACGTTCTTTTCAACAAACCATCCGGCCTGCACAGCGTCGCCCTGGCCCAGGGCGGCGGCGAGAGCGTGGAGGCCTTATTGCCCCGGCTTTTCCCCGGCCGGCCGGCCTTTCTCCTCTCGCGCTTGGACAACCTGACCACGGGACTGTTGCCGGCGGCGTTTTCCCAAGCCTCGGCGGCGGCTTACCGCGACATGGAAGAGACCGGCGCGGTGGACAAGACCTACCTGGCCGTGGGGCACGGCGAGCCTGTCTCGACGTTTTTCCGGTGCGAAGGCGAGCTGGATGCGGCGGACCGCAAGAAAACCCGGGTGCTGGAGCGGGCCGCCATTGATTCCCTGCGCCTGACCGAGGTCGAGGCCCTGGAGACACGCCATGGGCTGACGCTTTTTCGCTGCACCATCAAGAAAGGCGCGCGCCACCAAATACGCGCCCATTTGGCCTGGGCCGGCCATCCGCTGGTGGGCGATCCGCTGTACGGCAAGGGGGAGGGGGAGCGGCTGTTCTTGCACTGCGCCGGTATCGACTGTCCGGCTTTCGCGGCGGCTTGCGCCGCGCCGTGGCATCTGGCGGAAGCGGCGGAGATCGTTTCGATGGGAGCTGTTTCGAAGTGAAACCGTGTTTTCGATAGTTCTTTGGCCAAAACCGGTTTGGCCGGCCCAGGCAGGGGCGGCTCAGTCGGTTTCGGTGGCCAGGGCGTCGAGCAACCCTTCGATAATTTCGTAGCGCTGGATCAGGTACGTGCCGGAGGCCACACGCCGCTTGAGGTCGGCGATACGGCGGGCGCGTTCGGCCGGATCTTCCTGATGGCCAATGGCCCCGCCTCGGGCGCGGTGGTGCTTTGCTGCTGCGTTCATGGCGGACTTCCTTGTCGCTGGTTTCTCCCGGTCCATTTGGGAGATTTCCGTCGTCGCCGCTCTTATCGGCGGCCTTGACGGGAGTCTTTAGCGCGGCGGGAAAAAACTCGGCCGGGGTCGACAAACCAAAAAAAAGCTTGCGGGCCGGACAGGGCTTGTTTATAAAACGCAACATGACGCAACGAGACCAGGACACCGACGCCTCGGGCGGCTTCGAAGGGTTTTTCGAGCGGGCGGCCAAGGCGGCGGGACTCGCCTCCCAGGCCGAGCTGGCGGCCCTTTTGGGCGTCCACCGTTCGGCCGTGACCCAGGCCAAACGCAAGGACGCCGTGCCCAAGGCCTGGGTGCTCACCATGTCGCGCCGCACCGGGGCCGACCCGGACTGGCTGGAGTTTGGCCGGCGACGAGGCGGCCCGGGGCGGGGAGAAAGCCGGGGCGTCTCGGTCGACGATGGGGTGACTGCTGCCGCGGAGATTTTCGCCGCCGTGCCTAAGGTGCGGGCCAGGCTGTCGGCCGGCGGCGGGTCGTTCGAGACCGGCGGCGAGGTGGAGCGCGTCTATCCGTTTCGCCAGGACTGGCTGCGGGCCAAGGGGCAGCCGTCGCGAATGGTGCTCATGGACGTGGTCGGCAACAGCATGGAACCCGAAATTCGCCACGGCGACATGGTGCTCATCGACCAGGGCCAGACGGCGGTGGTGGCGCACGGCGTCTACGCCGTGGGACTGGAGGACACGGTGCTGGTCAAGCGGGTGGAGAAGCGGCCCGGACAGCTGGTGCTTTTAAGCGACAACCGGGACTATGCGCCCATCGTGCTGACCGGGGATGAGCTCGACGCCTTGCGGGTCATTGGCCGGGTGTTGTGGGTGGGTCGGGAACTGTAATTTTTTTTTCATCGGCGTGTTTATATTTATCTACTTCGTTGCGCGGGCCGCGCAACAAGGAGGCGCATCATGCAACGTCGTTACTGCCGCTGCGGCAAGTCCATCCTGGTGGAATACCGGCCTTGCGGCCCGACTTGGCGGGCGGTTTTTTTTCGGCCGCGCCTGCTGTTTCGTTCGCGGGTGCAGTGCTGCCCCTGCTGCGGCGCGGCGCTGGACATCGACAGCCTGTCCTGACGCCGGCCGGGTGCGGACGCCGCGACAAGCATTTCCAAGCATTTCCGGAGCAGGCGACATGATCCCCAGTCCGTCGCCCGCTCCGGCCGGTCCGGGACGCCGGTCGCCGAGCGCCCCCGCATCGGCCTCCCCCAAGCCTGGCCGTGGGGTCCGTTCCC
>JAEZBW010000680.1 GCA_023426765.1 Bacillota bacterium | reverse complement strand
GGCTCCTGGGATGCGGTTTGCTCCGGGACATCCCGGGAATTGTCAGCCGGCGGCCGGGGCGCGTTTTTCCCGGTACATGGCGGCGTCGGCGGCTCGCACGAGGTCGTCGATGTCCTGGCCCGGGACGTGCAAGGCCACGCCGATGGACACGGACAGGCCGGGCAGGCCTCGCTCGGCGGCCACCTCGGCCACACAGTCCCGGATGCGCTCGGCCATGATGGCGGCCTCGTCGGCTCCTGCGTCGGGCATGACCACCACGAATTCGTCGCCGCCAAGCCGGGCCAGCAGGTCATAGACCCGCACCCGGGCGGCCATGGCCCGAGCCACGTCGCCAAGGACCAGGTCGCCGGCCTCGTGGCCGAAGGTGTCGTTGACGGCCTTGAACCGGTCGAGGTCGCAAAATAGCAGGGCCACCGGCGCTTCCCGTCGCGCGGACAGACTCAAAAGCGCCGGCCCGTGGCGGCGCAGATAGGCCCGGTTGGGAATGCCGGTCAGTTCGTCGGATTCGCGTTGCCGGGCCAATTCCTCATGGATCTTGACGTGGAGGAGATCGCCGGCCAAAACTTCGCAGAAATGTTCCAGGAAATCCGTTCCCTTCGACGGCGTGTAGCGCGAAGGATCGACGTCGGCCATGGCCAGGACGCCGATGCGGCGCTTGGGCTGGTATTTGTCGGCCAAGGGCGCGATGAAGCACGAGCCGTCCCGGAGTTTGGGCTGCTCGGCCAGGATGGCCGGATCGAAAAAGAAATCCGGCCGGGGCAGGGCGGCCAGAGGCCCGACGTAGACCCGGCGGGGATCGGCGCCCCGGGGCAGGGCGCCCACGGCCGCACCCAGAGCCTTGGCCGTCGGGCAGGGAAACCCCGGGGGCACGTAGGCGGCGAATTGTTCCCGTGAAAGCAGGCAGGTCAGGGCCGAGACCCCCATGGTTTTGGACAGTTCCGCCAGCATGTCGGGCAGGTCGGCCATGCGTCGCAGCCGCCGGGACAGGGTCATGGCTGAGCGGAAAGTGGTGAAGGCCTGATCATTGGCCCGGAAGATTTCCTGCATCCGCACGACCCGGGCGGCCAGGCGTCGGGTTTGGCCGCGCAGTTCTCCGATCTCGGCGGCCTGACTCTCCCGGCAGGCGGCTGCCTCGGCCAGGGTTTCGATGAGACGGCGAAATTCGTCGCGCCGGCCTTCGGGAAGGAAGCGTTCCAGTTCCAGGGCCTTGGAGGCGACGGCAGTATCGTCGAGGGGGGTGCTCATGGGTATGTTGGGGGCGTATGTCGCTTCGTTTTGCTGGTAGCACCTTCAAGCCAGGGCAACAAGTCGGCCGCGCCTGTCGCGGCAATTTGTCCGAAACGCCAAGGTCCGTCATGGAGCCGGCATGAACATCGTGTTGCAAAACCTCACCCGCTTTGGCGATCTGCTCCAATCCCAGCCGGCCGTCAGCGAACTTGCCGCCGCCGGCAACGTCGTTTCCCTGGCCTGTCTGGATAATTTTGCCGGCGCGGCCGGGCTGCTGGCCGATATTTCGGAAGTTTTTCCCCTGCCCGGGGCGAAATTTCTCGCCGGTCTCGACGTCGACTGGAAGCTGGCCCTGTCGGCGGCGGTCGATTTCGCCGACACGGTGGCGGCCCGGGCCCGGCCGGACTGCGTGGTCAACCTGACGGCGGCCCTGTCGGCCAGGCTCCTGGCCAGGCGGCTTTGCGGCGAGGCCGTGCGCGGCTTTTCCCTGGACCCCTTCGGTTATCGCCACGAATCCAACCTGTGGGCCTCGTTTCTTGAGGCGTCCTCCAGTCGGCGGGAATTGTGCCCTTTTAATATCGTGGACGTTTTCCGCAAGACCGCAGGCGTCGGCCAGGGTCCGGGATGTTTTGCCCTGCGCCGGCCGGACGCGGCGGCGGCCGAAGAAGCGGCGGCGCTTTTTGCCGGGATCAAGCCTTGCGACGATCGGCTGGTCGTGGGGTTTCAGCTCGGGGCCAGCGCGGCAGCCCGGCAGTGGCCGGTGGAGCGTTTTGCCCGGCTGGCGGCACGGCTCCACGAAAAGCGCGGCATTTTGGCCGTGGTCGTGGGCGCGGCCTCGGAAAAAAACCTGGCCGCCCGTTTTCGCGAGCTCTTTGACGGCCCTTGTCTGGACTTGTCCGGGGCCACTTCACTGCCGACCTTGGCGGCGGTGGTGGCCCGGCTTGGGCTGCTTGTCACCAACGACACCGGCACGCTCCATCTGGCCGCCGGACTGGGTGTGCCGAGCGTGGCCTTGTTCCTGGCCACGGCCCAGCCCTTCGACACCGGTCCATATCTGGAGGGCTGCCTGTGCCTGGAGCCGGACATGCCCTGCCATCCCTGCTCGTTTCGGCAGGCCTGCGTCCACAGCCACGCCTGTCTGGACGCCATCGATCCCGAAGCCGTGGCCGAGGCTGTCCTTGCCTGGAGCCGCTACGGGCGCTTCCCTCTCGGGGGCTACCCCGGGGCCAGGGCTTGGCTTTCGGCCCGGGACGCCGAGGGGTTCATGGACCTTGTTTCCCTCTCCGGCCATGAGGCCACGCCCCGGGCCGTGTGGTTGCGGTGCCAGCGCCATGTCCTTCGTCAATTCCTTGACGATGCTCCGCATGTCCCGCCGGCCGCGCCGCTGCCGCCGCTGCCCGCGGCCGAGCGCCAGGAATTGCTGCGGTTGCTGACCCAATCCGCCGACCTGCTGCGTCTTGTCGCCGGCCAAGCCGGTCTGGCCGCGCGCAGCCAGGGCATGAAGAATCGGTTTCTGGCCAGCCATAACCGCGTAACCGCCCTGTGGTCCGCCTCGCCCTACCTGGCAACTCTTGCCCAGCTCTGGCAACGCCAAGCCCAGGAGGAAGCCGCGGACATCGACGGATTTGTGGCGCGGATTCGGCGCTACGAGGCCTGCGTGGCGGCTTTCTCGGCCATCCTGCAGGGTTGATCCTTCCTGGCATGGTTGTTGAATGAAGTGGGCGGGAAGGAAATCCTTACCACTCGACAACAACTCCAGAGGGAGGCGCGACATGATCAGTGTGGATGGCCGGTCAACCGGCATGGAGATCAAGCAGTTTCATAATCTTGAGGAAATTCTCCTGCGCATCATGGAG
>JAEZBW010000675.1 GCA_023426765.1 Bacillota bacterium | reverse complement strand
CCATAAAGCTCCACGGCATCAACGATGGCCTTACACAAACCATCCATTCCGCTGTTGGCCAGTACTCCCGATGGATACCTGGAGAAACACACCAGAGGCACTACCGATATATGCTCTGCTATGGATGCTATTTTCATGTCCTCCAAGGCCGCCCCCAGTATTATGCTTGTTACAGCGGTTCCATGTCCCAGCAGATCATTGGTGCCGGCCTCTTCGAACACATAGTTTTTTCCTTCCAGTATCTTCTCTTTATCAATTCGTGGGTCGCTTTCCCGGATTCCAGAGTCGATCAGTGCAATTTTTATCTCTGCAGCATCGGCTTCTTCAGGTACAGCTGTGGTCAGGGAATCTACCGCCTCTCCTGCGCTTATAAGCTCAAGGCACCATAGGTTCACTGCTTCCGCTTCCTCCGCAAGGGCAGAGGAAGCGCATAAAAACAGTAAGATTATCATAATAACAGCGATCGTTCTTTTCATACAGCATACCTTATTTCATCGAATATCTGAGACTCCCGTTTCTGTAAGCAGGAGCCCTTGTTCCTTCTCCGGTGAGGGGAGGGGGGGTATAGTCCCCCACCGAAGCCTGTTGTGTATTCGGTTTCGTAAAAACGCTATTATGGTTTTTACTGAAACACCATCGCGTGTTTTACTTCGTAACATTTTGTTCAGCATCAGCTGAACGCGTTCACTGCAGGATAGCCTTAATCAGCCTTGTAAAGACCGTGCAGACCTCCGCCCTGGATGCAATACCGGACGGATCGAACAGGTTACCGGGTTTTCCGTTCATAATGCCGGTGTTCTGTATCCACTTCACAGCCTCTTCCGCCCAGTGGCTGATCGAGCCGATATCCGCGAAGGGAGCGGGCACTGTATCCATGGTGCTGATATTGTAGCCTTTGGATTTGGCGTAATTGAACATGATCACGGCCATCTGCTCGCGGGCAACTGGCTCATCGGGCGCAAATGTCGTTTTTGACGTTCCGTTGATGATCTTGTTTTGCAAGGCCCACGCCACTGAGCTCTCATACCAGCTCCCGGTTTCCACATCCTTAAACTGCGTATTTTTGTAAGCTGACAGTTCTGCGCCATCCAACCGCGCCAGAACCGTTACAAACATGGCTCTGGTCATCTGCCCGTTGGGATCAAACCTGCCGTTCCCAACGCCGCGGAACAAATCTCTTGAAGCGGTAAAGCCGATATATTCACCGGCCCAGTGACCCGATATATCCACGAATTCCGGCTTGTTTACCTCCAGGGTGTATTCAGCTGTCACCGGTGCAATAAATATCAGATTACCGTTAACATTGCTGCTGTTTGCTGCAATATATTTCTTCCCGTTCAGAGTATAGCAGGGTACCAAAGAATGACCCGCTTTCAATTGCTCGGCCGTCAGTTTCACCGAAATCAACTGTCCCTTTTCCGCATTTACCGTAGTAATGGGCGGTATGACGGGAGCGGGAGTAATGGTTGGCTTTGGAGTGGGAGTAATAGGCATTGTATAGCCTGTACTGCTATCATCATCGCCCCCTGACGCAATATGGGTGAAACTGGCGGTTACAACGGTGTCGTTGGACGGCATTGTAAATTTGGTAGTGACACTGGATGCATCAGCAAAGCTTCCTCCGTTTGAACTGCTCCATCCGCTGAACCGGTATCCGGCCAATGGTGTCGCAGTTATCGATACCTGGGCTCCGGGCATATAATCTCCTCCGCCTGTGACGGTACCTCCCAGAGTATTTGCCATTGTCAGCCTGTAGCTGCCTGGTGCAGGAGGATTGAGCTTTTCTGCCCCAAAGGATACGGCGGCGGTCATATCTGCGTCATCCGCCACATGGAAGTAGGCAGCTGCAAGGCCTGTACTTCCGGGTGAGGCCGTAAATGTGCCGTCGCCGTCAACATTTGCGCTGCCCTCCCTGACAATAATATCCCATGTTACCATGGAGTCGTCGTCGATGATATATTTCTTGCCCTGATTGGTTGTTGCCTGCAGTGATAACAGCCCGGTTGTGTCTCCGGCATCAGCCAGAACAATATTCTTGCCGCTGTATTCCACGCCATTGAACAGGATGTCCAGATCCGATATCCCGGACAGCCCGGAATTCCAGACCCTGGCAGATGACGAAGTGCTGTTGCCTGCTTTATCTTCCACCATTATCTCAATCCGGTGTGACGCTTCTCCCGGATTCAGGGCAAGGTTAAAGCTGAAGGTGCCTTCCACTCCGATGGTCTCACCCATGTCCTCCAGCGTATCCTTTTCTATACGGGTGTATCCGTCCACTTTCACCGTAAACATGGCATCTGTATCGGTGACGCCGGATATCCTGAGATTTCCGTCCTCGCTGAAGAAGCTGCCATTGGTGGGAGAAGTGAGCATCAAACGCGGAGGTGTGGTATCCACCGAGAATATTTTGGAATAGGTGAAGCTATCTCCCTGACTGTTCCTGCCGGTGAAAGTCACCGTATGGTCCCCGTCCGGCAGGTATTGTTCGATGCTGATCCCGTCGGTGGATATACCGGCAACATCCACAGGAGCCATGTCATCGATGTACCATTTTCCGTTGGCCACCACCTGGTTGGGAAGCAGAGTGAACGCCACATCATTGGTGGTGAAGGTATCCATGCTGACCAGGCTGGATTCGGTATCGGATATCGTCACCGTCCGCTGCAGCGTTTTGTGTGCGGCGTCGGCTCTGAAGGAGACTTCAGGAGGATCTGGCTGGCGAAGGGTTAAGGGAGCGGATCGTCTTTCAACACCTGTCACCAGTACCTCATCGTCTGCCCCCGGGCCCGGATCAATGTTCTTATAAGCTGTAACGCCTACCACATAATCCTTTCCCGCAGTGAGCCCGTATGTTGTACCATTTGTACCAATATAGGTTCCGCCAACCAAAATATCTGCTCCCTTTGCAAAGCTCAGTCCTGTCAGGTCGGTAAGGAACAAATCTCCTCCATCTTTTTCGTATACATTGACAAGATAACCGTCATATTGACCGGAAGCCTGATCATCGGTCACATCCACGCTGAACATCAGGTTACCTGCATTTTCGATAACCACATTGTCGGGCTGGTCAGGCTGATTTACATTCGTCCAGGTAAAAGTAAAATCAGACCCGCCGCCGCTCCTGGCGAGACACAGGTCATTGACCTCCTCTTCCTTGCTCATGGTCATACGCACATAGTAGGTCCCAGTTTTCAGGTCGGGCGGTATCGGAAGCGTAATGCTCCCGCTGGTGGCGCCGGAGGGTTCCATGCTTCCGATAAGAGTCCCCATTTCACCTATGTCCTGGCCGTCTCCAATATCATTTGTTACATAAAAGCTCATCTTCGTTTCATCCAGCTTGCTGCCGGTCCAGGTTAAATCCAGCTTGTCGCCATTCTTTGAAGCGGTAAAGGAATTCACCTCCGGCAGAGGAGCCACTGTGAACAGCACGATGTCGGCTGCCTGAGAGGTGGAAATATTCCATTCCCCGGCTGCATAATCGGTAATCGATATGCTGACGGAGCTTTTTCCGGTTTCTTCGTCATAAATCAGGTTTGCATTTACACCGGGATCTCCGGCATTGCCGGTTCCGCCATTCGCGCTGATGTCAAAGAAATTCAGCGCATAGGGAGCGCTGCCAGGCTTTGTTATATTAATGGCTGAATGCGCTTCGGCGATGGTCTTTGGACCATTCGCCGGGAAATCTATACTGAAAGCGAAATCATTGCCGTTGTCGATGCCCAAATCAAGCTTATGGGTGGTTTTTAGTGCGTTTGACCTGACGCTGGGAGAAGTTCCCATCAGCATCAACCCGGTACTGTTTATGTCGTCTACCACCTGTGCCCTGGCAGCCGGTGACAGATTGGTACCCACCTTCATATACAGGGTCTCCCCTGTTTCGGTATTATACCCCACAGGGATGTCCTCCAGGCCCAAAAGCTCGGGGAATGTAGGTTCTATCGTCTGCTTCTGCGTACCGAAGCTGAACTCCCCTCCCCAATAGTAGACGATGCCCAGTTTCAGCCCGATAATGTTCAACACACCCCATATCCGATCGCTGCTGGCGCCCAGATCGGCCTTGACAAGCACCATTCCTCCGACCACAGGCACCGACTTTGGAAATTTAACGCCCACCCGCAGGAAAAATTCCACAAACTCGTTGTCCACCACCAGGTAGCAGGCGCCTTCCAAAATATCCAGTATGTTCATCGAAGCTGCTATCAACAGATAAAAATCAGGATACCATTCCACACCCAATTCACCCTGTTTGATGATAACCATTTTCGTGCCTTTCAGCTTCACATCCGACAGCTTGATCCGAAACCCCCGCAGGCTCAGCGAAAGGTCGCACCGGGCTTCCATGACCTTCATCACTTCAAAATCTGCGGTAAGCAGCAGCGTCAGCGGAGGCAGGCCTGGACCGAATATGGTTTCATATAGCTTGTCTATGCCTCCGCCACCGCCGGTCAGCCAGAATACGCCGGCACCGTCAAGGTTGACCCCCGGCTCGAAGCCGGCAATGTGGAAGTATAGCTTGTCCGGCACAGGCGAACCGTCGCTGGCGCCTATCACCCTCAGTTCAAATTCCATGTCAAAGAGTTCGGTGCTGACACTGCCATCCACTTCGAATTTGTATCCGTTGATGGTGTTGATGGCCAGCCTGCCCCCCATCTCGGGAAGCGCATCGGTATATTTGGGCAGGGTGATCTCGGCCTCGGCGTTCACGCCTAAAAGGCCCTCGTTCAAACCGTAAAGGATGTCTTCAATATTGACTTTTCCCACCGGCTTGGTCTTGTTGGCCTTGTTTTCGGCGTCAGCCTGTTTTTTTGATTTATTATATTCCTTAAGGTATTTATCCGCATTCCGTTCACTGCCATACTTTCTTTCATGAGCCACCTCAATGGGCAGCATTTCGCTTGAACTCTTATCATCCTTGCCCTTGGGCATCAGCTTGGAAATATCCAGGTTGGCCCCGAAGGACAATACATATCCCAATTCCGGTGCGGTATTTTCACCAGCATCCTGGTCCGTAGAGCTTCTGTCGTACATCCTGCCGAAGGTTCCATACCGCATGTGCACCACCATTCCGGCAATGGTCTGGAGAATTTTATAGTCTGCATCCCATACCAGGCGTATTTCCTTGTCATAAACAAGCTCCGCCTCTTTCTCCAGCTTGTTTCCTTTCCTGTCATAGGACACCAGGCCGTATTCCTGGCCATATACAAGAGGGGTCAGGTAAGCCAGGCCGGTCCATACGGGCGTCCGGCTGTAGCTGGTAAGTATCTTTCCTTCCATATCGACTATCACGCACTTTTTGTTTGCCGACTGTGACAAGGCCACCATGACATCACCCTCGGTCACATCAAGCACGCCGTTGATATTGATAGGGTCGCTGCTATCATACAGGGATGTGGCCGAGCAGCTGGTCGCATTCCCGTTTGCATCCCTTTGGACCGTGAATTCTCCCCTCAGCTCGATGAGCACCTCGCCCTCAAAGCTTTCGTCCTCCTTGAATGCCTTTAACTGCGCTTCTCCCGGGAAGGTCTTGATGTGATATTCCCATTTGCCGCTTTGAGGCTCTTCCTTGACGATAGCCACTATCCCGTAATAATCGTTCTTATAAGACTTGTCATCGGTAACGATAAACTTCAGCGCCGGGGCTTCCAATTTTTCAGGAATGCCTGCGGGATTCCGCCCAAAGGCCCATTCAAAAACCAGGTCATACTCCCCCAACTGCATTTCTTCGGTCATGACCACATCGATGATGGTATTATTGTCATCATCGGTTGTGAAAATAATATTTTCTGCGGGAATGGTATAAGAAAGCCCACTGTTAGTCTCCGTTTCCTCCCCGGGATATGCCCTGAGCGTATACCTGCTGGTATCCCTTAGCATATCGAAGCCCGATCCGGAAAGATAAAAATGGCGTGTGCCTTCAAAATACAGCATTTCAGGCGATGCGCCCGTGAACAGGATCTCGGGAAGCTTTCCGCTGCCGCCGGGGCACAGCACATACGTGGAAGCGCTGCCGATGACATTTTCGAGAAGAAGCATATTGTTGGCGCTTTCAGGCATATTGTAAACCTTGAAGGTTATTTTCCTGTAGCCGGGGGCAGCAAAAACCTCAGCTTTGAAGCCCCAGTCCAGCTGCTTGATCTCGCCCACTTTGAAATTATCAATGCCAAGCTTGTATGGGTCGTTGAAGTTCGCACCTGTAGGCTGCCCATTGGCATCAAGCGGCTGGAAGCCCTCGTCAACATAGACCGCGACCGCAATCCTGTCATGAACCGCAGCGCCTTCCTGAATGATATTGCTGATGTTCGTGGTGACGGTGAATTCACCGTCTGCTTCACCCGAAGCGCCTATGTAGGCATCTTTGGCTGTATTCAGCTGAAGATTTGACGGCGCTGTGATATTGATGCTGAACTTGTCGCCTTTCTTCGCGTCCGTATTGGAATAAACTCCGTAATAGGTCAGGAAGCTTGCCGCCTCTGTGCTGTTTGCGGGTATATGTCCAAGGTCGTAGTACAACGCGTAGGCGCTGTCTGCGGTAAGGTATTTCTTGTTAAACTTATTCGTGAAGGTCAGATCCGAATCGGGATCAAATTCAAAAACCGTGGCAGCCAGGTTGTTCCAGTGCCCGAAGGCCGCCTTATAGGGCCTGACTCCTTCCGACGCGGTATCGTTGATCGTGAAGGCGGTCATGGAGGGGTTGGCCAGGCTGTCGTAGGCGAAGAAATTCGCGGGGATATCCTCTCCCTGCACCACAGCTTCCCTCACGATTTCCATGTAACCGCCATCGTCCTTTACCAGCTCGTAATATCCATAATCCTGATCTCCCATGGCGGTATCCAGAAGAAGCCTTGCTTTGACGTCGACGTCGGTTCCTTTCGTGTTCTGGACAGTATAGAAGATGGCTATGGTGCCGTGCTCGTTGGCGCTGTCATTCCATACCGGCTGGATCAACTGGGTGAAGATAAGGCCGTCCACCGACCATGTCGATAGGATGGAATCATCATCCTGCGTTACGCTGAGAGTGTTCTCCCCCAGGCCAAGGAAGGAATAATTTCCGCCAAAGACATACTCCCTGACATTTGTCCCCTCAGTCACCTCAAAGGAGGTAAAGGAGGTGTCGTATTCTCCGTTATGGAAAAGCAGGTTTTTATTGTTATCATCCTTGTTGAATACTTCGCCCTCTTTGGTACGTATGATAAAGCCGCCGTTTTTAGCGGAAACCACAACCTCGATGTTCCCATTGGCCAGCGAATAGGTATCGGGCTGCGCGGCATGGGCGGGTGTGATTTGCGGTGCAAGACCGAATAACATTAAAAATACCAGAGCATATGATAGGATGGATCTGAGCTTTTTCATCCTGACACCCCCTATTTCTGAACGTATAGATGTGTGATAAAGATCTTTCTGCTTTGGGTCACCAAGTAAAGGGTATAGAACCCTTCCCCGGGTGCGGTGAAGGCTGCCTGCCCGCCGGATACCGTCAGAAGCTTCCCGGCGGTCTTCATCTGGCCTGCAGTTTTCAGGCCTGCGGCATAATACAGCTTAAAGGGTTCGGTGCCGTTTCCCGCATCCGGCAGCTCCACTGCCACCTCGATTACATCCGTGGTTAAAAACAGGGTGCCTCCGTCATCGGCCTTGATGCTGTTAATCAGCATGG
>JAEZBW010000661.1 GCA_023426765.1 Bacillota bacterium | reverse complement strand
CCCCTGAGCGATTCTGTCGTAACGGCCGACAACCGCCATCAATTCCTTTTCGCATTCTCCCGTTTTCAGAAAAGTATCGGCCAGCGTGATCAGCATATCGGTAACCTTCGTATCCTGATCGAATTCCTTTCCAGGCGCTGAAACAACAACCAGGCGGCGTTCCGGGTCGGATGTCACGATATCACATACTTTTTTCACCTGCTCTGCACTTGCCAGTGATGTTCCGCCAAATTTACAAACCTTCATGGCTACCCCTCCGATTTATCCTGCGGGTTTGAACCCGTTTACTCCTGTATTATCCTATTCATTGAGCGAATGGGTCTGCATATTGTCCCTGAGTATAAATTAAGGTGAAGCATCATCAGCTTCACCTTAACAAATGTATCATGCCATTTCATTTCTTGTCAATTCCAAGATCACTTCTTCAGAATTTTTACGGTTTCTCTTGCAATGGCAAGCTCTTCATTGGTCGGGATGACAAAGGTTCTCACCTTTGCGTCGGGTTTGCTGATATCCAGCTCCTGGCCTCTGAGATTGTTTTTCTCATCGTCAATTTCTACGCCCAGGAATTCAAGACCGGCCAATACCCTCTTGCGGATGCCGCTGTTGTTTTCGCCGATTCCGGCTGTGAATACCAAAGCATCAATTCCGCCCATAGCGGCAGCATAGGAACCGATATATTTCTTCACGCTGTACGCGAAAACTTCCAGTGCCAGTTCGGCGCGTTCGTTTCCGTTTTCAGCGGCTTCGTCCAGATCCCTGAAATCGCTGCTGATTCCCGAAATGCCCAAAACACCGGATTTCTTATTCAACAACTCGTTCAGCATGGCTGCATCGTAATGGTCATGCTCAATCAACCCCGTAACAATAGCCGGATCGATAACGCCGCTGCGTGTTCCCATCGGTACGCCTTCCAGCGGTGTATAACCCATGCTGGTATCGACGGCGATCCCGTTGCGAATGGCACAAATGCTCGAGCCGTTACCCAGATGACAGGTGACGATTTTCAGGCTGTCATAAGGCTTGTTCAACAGAACGGCAACCCTTTCGGAAACATATTTGTGCGAGGTTCCGTGGAAACCATACCGGCGGATGCCTTTTTCCTGATAAAAGCTGTATGGCAGCGGGTAGATATATGCCTTTTTGGGCATTGTCTGATGAAAAGCCGTATCGAAAACAGCAACCATCGGAACATCGGGCATGATTTTCTTACAGGCCTGGATGCCCACCATGTTCGGGCCGTTATGCAGCGGAGCAAGAACAATACATTCCTTGATTGTATTCAGCACGTCTTCGTTGATGAGGGCTGATTTGTAGAATTTCTCCCCTCCGTGAACAACACGGTGCCCCACCGAAGTAATTTCGTCCATGCTTTGAATGACGCCATACTCGCTGTCGATTAATGAACGAATGACTTCCTTGATGGCATCGTGATGATCCTTCAGCTCCATTTCCTTTTGAAACTTTCTGCCATCGTCGTTTGCCTGTTTGATAAAGGATCCTTCCAGGCCAATTCTGTCACACAGGCCCCTGGCCAGAACCATTTCGTTCGCCATGTCGATCAGCTGATACTTCAGAGACGAACTTCCGGTATTAATCACAAGTACTTTCATGAATATAAAACCCCCATTTAATTGTCAATCCTCACTTGGTTTCAAGTTAATCCTGAGCCTGTACGCAGGTAATGGCAACCACGCCAACGATATCCTCGGCGGAGCAGCCGCGGGACAAATCGTTCACCGGTTTCGCTATTCCCTGGGTAACAGGGCCGTATGCTTCGGCTTTCGCCAGTCGTTGTGTCAGCTTGTATGCGATATTCCCACAGTTTAAATCGGGGAAGATCAATGTATTGGCCATTCCCTGAAGCGGGCTTCCAGGCGCCTTTGATTTGGCAACACCGGGAATAATAGCTGCATCAACCTGCAATTCACCGTCCAGAAGAATGTCCGGCGCTTTTTCTTTCGCCAGACGGGTTGCTTCGATCACTTTATCGGTCAATTCGCTTTTTGCGCTGCCATAGCTTGAGTAGGAAAGCATTGCAACCTTCGGTTCAGCTTCAACAAGCTTTCGGAAGGTTTTTGCAGAAGAAATGGCGATTTCCGAAAGCTCGTCTGCATTGGGGTTTTCCACCAGGCCGCTGTCTGCATACAGGAAAACACCGTTTTCTCCATATTCGCAGTCCGGAACAACCATAATAAAGAATGCTGATACGAGCTTCGTGCCGGGCGCTGTTTTCAGGATCTGCAGTGCAGGCCTTAAAGTGTTCCCCGTAGAATTGATGGCTCCGGCAACCATGCCGTCGGCTTCGCCCTTTTTCACCATCATGACGCCCCAGTACAGCGGATTTTTCATGGTTTCACTGGCTTTTTCGGGTGTCATTCCCTTCAGTTTTCTCATTTCGTAAAAGGTATTGGCGTAGTCTTCAAATTTATCAGAATTTTCGGGATTAACAATGGTCACACCCGTCAAATCCAAATCTCCTGCCAGTTCCCTGATTTTATCCCTGTCACCCACAAGCACGACGTTGGCAATTCCCTTTTGCAGGATCATGGACGCAGCCTGAACGACGCGAATATCTGTGCTTTCAGGTAAAACAATCGTTTTTTTGTCAGATTTTGCGCGTTCGGATATGCGATCCAAAAACTTACTCATATACAGCACCCTTCCTTTTCTTCTCTCTTCTCCGGTTATTATTCTCTGAATGATTAAAAATAAAACGTTATTACCTGGTACTAAAACCTTGTAATAAGCCATTATCAGGCCTTTTAAAGCCACTACAATTATAACCCAGATGTTTTTTGTATACAAGATAAAACATAAAAAAAATGAGTCATCCGGGATGGTTCTATTTGACTCAAAATTTATGTCTACCAACACCTGTCTACAAAAATCTTGAGCTATCCATCCCAGTGGCTCCCATGTCTTCCAACTGACGTTTACATAAATTTTGAGAGCCACCGGAACCGTCCCGAAGGCTCAAAGCCGCGAGAACCGCCCCAGTGGCTCGATAGTGGCTTAAATTAACAGCAGCGCACCGCTGATATCCCCTACGGTAATGACCGATAAATCTTCTTTATGAATTTTGTCGATATTAGCGCCAATTCGGTTGGACTGTTCCATGACGGACTTCTCAAACAGGTTCCTGACATAACGGCCATTGCCGAAATGTTCATCCTTCAGCTGCATGATGGCGCTGAAATGTTCGCGCAGAGCAGTTTTGGCATCTTCCTGCAGAACGTACTGCTGCTTGGATGCAAAGGATTCAAAGATGTCAAGCAGCTCTTCGGCAGAATAGTCCTCGAACTCAAAGGTCCAGTTGAAACGATCCTTCAGCCCAGGATTGGAACGGACAAAGGTATTCATTTTATCGGTGTATCCTGCGGCAATGACGATCAGCCTGTCTCTGTCGTCATCCATCCGCTTCAGAATGGTGTCGATGGCGTTGCGGCCGAAATCATTCATGCCACCGGCCAGCGCATAGGCTTCATCGATGAACAGGATCCCATCCATGGCCTGGTCGATGACCTTACGGGTTTTTTCCTCGGTCTGGCCGACAAAACCTGCAACAAGGCCACTGCGATCCACTTCCACCACATGTCCCTTTTTCAAAACCCCGAGGGCCTGATAAATCCTTCCCAGAATCCGGGCGATGGTGGTCTTTCCCGTTCCCGGTGAACCGCAAAAAATGGCGTGATACGATAGCTGCCTGACCGGAAGGCCTGCTTCCTCCCTTTTCTGGTTTGTGCGAATCAGGTTGACAAGGCTGCGGATATGATCCTTGATATTGTTCAAACCAATATATTCATTCAGCTCGTTCATCACCTGTTCCAGCTTATCGGAAGTGACCAGAATGCTTTTCAGCGGTACAGCCTTTTCAATGTCTTCCAGCGTGATCGTTTTCAGCATGTCAACTGTAACGGTTTCTTCTTCGGCCAGCCTGTCGGACTGGAATTTGATCAGGCTCTCCAGTGTGTTGCGCACTACCCGGCCATTCCCAAACTGTTTATCCCGGATATCATATAAATAGGTGAAGTACTGCTCCAGTTTTTTCGCATCATCCTCATGCATCATATACTGGCTTTTCTCCATCTGCATGTTGAAAATCTGCATGAGTTCGGGCCCGGTATAATCCTTGAAATAGAACTTGCGGGTGACCCTGGAAGCAAGACCGGGATTGAACTCCAGGAACTTTTTCATATTCTCGTCATAGCCGGCCATAAATACGGCCAAACGGTGCCGTTCCTTATCCATTCTTTCCACAAGGACATTGATCGCTTCCCGGCCGTAATCGTTTTCGCCGCCTTCGGCCAGTGCATAGGCTTCATCGATGAACAGAATGCCGTCGAGCGCACTGTCGATGACCTGGTTTGTCTTACCGGCGGTGGCTCCGACAAACTGACCCACCAGATCGGATTTTGTGACTTCAACCAAATGCCCCTTTTTCAATACGCCCAGTGACCGGAAGTATTCCCCCATCAGCCTTGCGACGGTGGTTTTTCCGGTTCCGGGATTTCCGATAAAGGCGGTATGCAGGGACAGGCTGCTTCCGCTGAGGCCATGCTCCTTGCGCAGCTTTTGAATTTTAACGAAGTCCATCATGGCTTCGATATCTTCCTTGATATTGGAAAGCCCTATCAGCTTTTCGATGCGTACGCGGATTTCTTCGGGTTTAAAGGGAGGAGCTTCATATTCTTCGGGTTTCGACACTCCCTCGTTTCTATAAAAATCATCCACCAGCGTGTTCAACTCTTTTTCCAGAGAATTGGGAGAGTTTGGACTGCTTATGGGTGGTTTTAATCCTGCAACGGGCGGCTTCAGACCTGTTACGGGTGGTTTCACACCGGCAGCAGGCGGGATCGAACCGGTCACAGGCGGCTTTGTGCCGGGTGCAGGAGGTTCTTTGCCTGTGTTGATGTTCGTTGGAGGCTTCTTTTCATACAGATCATGATAAACACCGCTTAGAAATCGGTTTTTATTATCCATTCCCATTCTCCTCGTCTATTTGGATAGTTTTTGCAATACTCATATTTTATCACGTTTATTTACCAGTTTCCATGATTAACAATGAAACTGCGGGTTAAAATAAATGAGCGGGCGATATCGGGTATTTTACGGCATGCAGCCGGAATTAACATCCTTTTATAAAGAATGGACCGGTACTGTTTTATCGTATCACATACCTGGTTCTGTCAGCTCACAGGGCTCTTTGCTTTTACAAATGGCCTGCTGCTTAGGAGGAATCATGACAAAAGGTCTTTTGCTCTATAATCCGAAATCGGGTGAACAAAGCATTCCGGCCAGGCTGGATTACATTGTGGAAAGGTTTCAGGCCCATGACATCCGTCTGACACTCTACCGGCTGTTTCAAAAAGAGACCACCCTGGAAGATATCCTGGAACTGATTCATTCCGATCCCTATGCGTTTATCCTTCTGTTCGGCGGTGACGGAAGCCTGAATTTTATCGCAAACCTGATGCTGAAAAACGGAATCAACCTGCCCCTTGGGGTTTTCCCCGGCGGAACCTGCAACGATTTTGCCCGGAACATCGGAATGCCTCATGACCTGGAAAAATGGATCGACATGGTGCTTGCAGGGAATACGCGGTATGTGGACGCCGGCTGCATCAACGATCATCATTATTTCATGGGAAACATGGGCGGCGGCATGTTTGCAAATGTCTCGTTCAAAACCGGAAGCGACCTGAAAAAAAACCTTGGGCCTGTGGCATATTACCTGAAAGCGCTGGATCAACTGCCGAACATCGAAGTGTTTGATCTCACCGTTGACATCGAAGATAACCACATCGAGGAAAAAGTGATCCTGTTTCTTGTTCTGAACGGGAAAAATGTTGCGGGCTTTTCGGATTTTTTCAGGGAAGCCGATGTGAAAGACGGTCTGATCGATATTCTCCTGTTTAAAAACGCCAGGCCCATGGAATTGGCCGGTGTTTTCATGAAGATGATGGCCGGTGACTTATCGGGTGACAGGCATATCATCCACCTGAGGGTGAAGGAAGCGCGCATCCAGAGCGACAGGCAGCTTCAAATCAGTGTCGACGGTGAAAAGGGGACTGTTCTTCCCATCAAGGTACAATGCATCCATCCCGGGTTAAAAATGTTTATCCCTTCATAGAGTCCCGGAACTCACGGTTTCAGGTCAGAGGACATACCGCCGGCAGCGATATGTCCCCTGTATTATTTCTATGAATTGCCCTGTTCAGGCACAGAAGCATCATTTGTGATATATATATTTGGCAAATTCGGAATCCGGGCTGATAATGATGGTTGTATCCTTGTCGATAACATCCTTATAGGTTTGCAGCGTCTGCCAGAAGGCATAAAACTCCGGATCTCGGTTATAGGCCTCGGCATAGATTTTCAGCGCTTCGGCATCCCCCTCACCGCGCAGCTTCTGGGCTTGCTCGTATGCCTTGGCTACAATGATTGTAGCTTCCTTTTCAGCCCCGGAACGGATGCTCTGTGCTTCCTTCATCCCCGCCGATCTGTATTCAGTGGCAACCGCCTGGCGTTCAGAACGCATCTGCTCGAAGATATTCTGATAGGTTGCTTCGGGATACTCCGTTCTTTTAATGCGGACATCCACCACTTTCACACCCACCGGCTCCATCTGAGCGTTAACAAAATCCTTCACCCGGATCAGCATTTCCTCAACATATTCTTTGTCTGTAACCAGCTTGGCCGCTTCAATTCGTCCAATTTCCTCGCGGAGCTTTGAATAGATATTCTCATCAATGCGCTGATGGGCTGTTGAAGTCGATGTCATATTCTGCATGAACAACACCGGATTGACGATTTCCCACTGGGCAAAGTTATCCAGAACAATGGTTTTCTTGTCCAGCGTGAAAACCTCTTCCGGCGGTGTATCATATGTCAATAGCTGATTGGAAAACGCTTTTGTCTTCTGAATGAAAGGCAGTTTGAAGAACAACCCCTTGCCTTCCTGAATTTTCACATTTTTAAAATTGTTATCCTTCCGCAGCAAATTGTATGAGGGGTCGTCTTTATTGTCCACAATCACGCGGATAATTTTATCAAACTGTGTGATGACCACCTGTTCGCGTTCATCCACCCTGAAGGTAAACAGGTTGAAAAGTATCAGCAAAGCGATAAAT
>JAEZBW010000616.1 GCA_023426765.1 Bacillota bacterium | reverse complement strand
TATGTTATATAATGGTAATATAACTGGAAATTTTATAATGAATCTGAAAGAAAAAGTAGAGGTGAAACAGAATTGTTGAGCCTTTAAATATATGAAACTAAAGCGCTCTGAGTTTCCGAGAGCGTACTTCATTATGATTAGAGGGTACCAGGTTTTTACTTGACTCGACAAGGTGTCCGGATGTTGCCGAAACGCTGTCCGGATAATTCCGTTATGCTGTCCGGATGTCACCGGAACGCTGTCCGGATGTTGCCGAAATCAGTGTCCGGATGCGGCCGAAATCCGCAGGTGCAGCACCAAAAGTGTTAAACCGCTTCACATCAATCAAGTTTTTTAGCGGGTCCGCTTGACTCTCTGACAATCAACTGAGGCTCATATTCAACATGAAAGACATTTGATTGATTACTGGCCATAATTTCCATCAGCGTATCCAATGCGAGCCTGCTTCTTTGGAGTGTATAGTGCTCTACGGTTGTTATTTTTGGCTGAAGCATCTTGGAAAGATAAATATTATCAAACCCGCAAACCGAAATATCATCCGGAACCTTGAGATTCATATTGTTAATCGCATTGATGGCTCCTAAAGCAACCATATCATTAACTCCAATAATTGCAGTTACCTCGCTCTCTTTCAATAACTCGTTCGTAAGGTCAAATCCAATTTCAATTTCATATGTGCTGTCGCGGCTCTCCTGCTCGGATGTTCCAAATTTAATCATCAGGTTTTTATCCAGTTTATATTCTTTCAGCTTGGAGGTAATACCCTGCAGACGTTTTTGCCTCGACAACGACAAACCATTCAAAGGACTCGTAATAAAAGCAAATTTCCTGTGACCAAGATCAATTAAATGCTGTGCCACCAGCTGCCCGGCTTTATTACTGTTTAAACCTATGGTATTCACATTGATATTATCATCTTTTTCACCAATAATAACGACCGGAAGCTGTTCCAGAATCTTCAGGATATGTGATGTACGACTGGGAGTAAAGGCATAAATAATGCCATCGGCTCCTTTTTCGGCCATAAGGTTCAGATAAAACTCCTCGTTTTCAACTTTTCTGTAAGTATTGCATAAAAGGATATTGTAGCCTTTCGAGGCAGCATATTCCTCGATGCTTTGTGTCATCATCGGATAATATGGATTTGTAATTGTGGGGATAAGCAGGCCAATGAGTTTTGATTTGTTCGTTTTTAAACCTTTCGCAAAGGTATTCGGTACATATCTTAAATCTCGGGCTGCAGCCAGTACCCTTTCACGAGTTTCCTGAGATATGGCGATGTTTGTTCGATTGTTCAATACAAGAGAAACTGTTGATTGCGAAACCCCCGCCAGTTTGGCTACATCTTTCGAAGTTGGTTTTTTCATGTCAATACAATTCCTTTCATCTCTGTATACATAAAACATATTCTTCGGTCATCGTATTTTACAGAGTAATCATATGTATTACTAATATAATAAAGTATCGGGATGGTAATTAGCAAGTGTATTTCATGATTTCATTTTTCTTTCTCTTTTCATGCAATTAGCGTAAGAATGCTGTAATAGGCCTGTTATAACTGCATATGAGAAAATAGCATGAGAGAAAAATGTATGTGATAACAAAAAGTGTCTGTATCATTTCATATTTGGCTACGTTATTATATTAATATAAAAACGATTTTATTGAGGAGCATAAGTAATACGTATTATTAATCATCCAAAATCGTATTGAACAACAGACTACAAAGACATACCTTCTTGCTTGACATAACCGGATAAAATAAATAGCACCTTCATAACCATTTCGTTTGAGCAGTATGGTGATTGATATTTGAGAGAATGCTTGAATGATTACCTGGTGCGGTCATGTGAATGGATGAGATATGAAAGAAGTATGGATATAATTTCTGTTGAAGCTGGAGAAATATGAAGAGAACTTATGCTGAAGATGGTGAAGAAAGTTGGAATAATCGACCCTCCATCATCATGAAAGAAGGTTGGAAATGATACAGAAGGATTTTCATCAGGAAAGAAACGAAGATAACAACATCCTTGCAGATTACGGTATGAGCAGAAATAAAGCGGGCTCGGATATAAGAACAGGAGATTGGAGATTGATCTCCAATGGAAATGAAATTCCATCTGAATCGTATAGTGATCAACCCTATGTTATAAAAACCGATGATGGTGCCTGGCTGTGTGTCATTACCACTGCGGCAGGTCATGAGGGGGAAAAAGGGCAGCATGTTGTTGTGATGAGAAGCCAGGATCAGGGAAAAACCTGGTCGGCGCTCATTGATGTGGAACCGGCGGATGGTCCGGAGGCTTCTTATGCTGCATTATTGAAAGTTCCCGGGGGCAGGATATACTGCTTTTATAATCACAATACCGATAATTTCCGGTTTGTCAAAGGAGATAATCCGCCATATCAGGATGGGCTCTGCAGCAGGGTTGACACCATGGGATATTTTGTTTTTAAATATAGCGATGACCATGGGCTTACCTGGTCTGAAAAGCGTTATAACATACCGGTTCGTAAATTTGAAATCGACAGGCAAAATCCGTATGGTGGGGAAATCCTGTATTTTTGGAATGTAGGGAAACCTTTTATTAATAATGGGTCAGTGCATATCTCCCTCCACAAGGTCGGAGGTTTTGGCCATGGTTTCATGACAAGCTCCGAAGGAGTGCTGCTGAAGAGCGATAATCTTATCAGTGAAAAAGATCCGTTGAAAATTACATGGGAAACATTGCCGGATGGTGACAAAGGGCTTCGAACGCCCAGGGGGGGCGGTCCAATCTCTGATGAACACAGATTTTGTGTCCTCAGTGACGGTTCCTTTTTTTGTGTTTACCGCACTGTGGACGGCCATCCGGCATGTTCATACAGCCGTGACGGGGGACACACCTGGATGGAGCCGAGATATATGACTTATGCCAATGGCCGGAAAGTGAAACACCCCCGTGCGGCCAATTTTGCTTGGAAATGCTCCAACGGAAAGTACCTTTACTGGTTTCATAACCATGGAGGCAGAGACTATGAGGACAGGAACCCTGCCTGGATATGCTGCGGAGTAGAAGAAGACCGACCGGATGGCAGGATCATCCATTGGTCTCAGCCTGAAATTCTCCTGTATGACGACGATACCTACATCCGCATGAGTTATCCGGATTATATAGAAGATAACGGTAAATATTTTTTTTCCGAAACCCAGAAGAATATTGCAAGAACCCATGAGATCGATAAAGACTTTCTTGAAAAACTATGGAACCAATTTGAAACCAGGCAGATCGCTTCAGAGGGTATTCTATTAAACCTTCCGCAAGAAGACGGCACAATACCGGTTCAAGTTGCTATACCGGAGCTGCCGGCATTTATTGGACGAGATTCGTCACGGGCAGATTATGGTACTAAAGATTTGAGAAGTGGTTTCAGTTTGGATTTATGGATCAAATTTGATAAGTTCAAACCCAACCAAATGATCGTTGACAACCGAAATGAGGCAGGGCAAGGTTTTTGTCTGCAAACAACAACAAAAAACCGCGTAGAGATTGTACTCAACGACGGCAGAACAGAGTGCAGATGGAAAAGTGAGCCTTATATGCTGAAGGAAGGAATGGATCAACATATTGTCGTGACAGTAGATGGTGGGCCAAAGATAATCATGTTTGTGATAAATGGTGTTTTATGTGATGGCGGGGATTATCAACAATTTGGCTGGGGACGGTTCAGTCCGGTCATGCGCCACGTAAACGGAGCAAAAATGCTCACCATATCCAATGAAGATATGCAACTCAAAAGGCTGATCTTATACGGAAGGCCATTAATGACATCCGAAGCAGTCGGAAATTACAATGCCGGACTACCGGAAGAAATAGAATGATAATACCATGGAATCAAGTTTGGCTCGTTAAGGGGGATTAGTAATGACGGAGTTTCCTTCAAGACAGGTTCACCTGGACTTTCACACCTCTGAACATATGCCTGGAGTAGGCGCTGTGTTTAGTAAAGAAAACTTCCAGAAGGCATTAATGCTGGGACGGATAAACTCAATCACCATCTTTGCAAAATGCCATCACAGCTGGTCATATTATCCGACGAAAGTGGGGAGGGTTCACCCCACTCTGAAGTTTGACCTGGCAGGAGCGATGATAGAAGCTGCACATGAAATAGGGGTCAGAGCACCTGTATATATTACGGTTGGGTGGTCGGCCAATGATGCAAAAAACCATCCTGAGTGGGTGGTTCGCAATAAAGGCGGGAACATCGTGGGAAGCAGCGGGTTTAAGGCTGATGCGCGTCCTGAAGACAAGCGGGACATCGTTTCCTGGGCATTTTTATGTCCCAACGGAGGGTATGCAGACTTAATCTATGAACAGACACGGGAGATATGTGATCTATATCCACAATTAGATGGGTTATTTTATGACATCTGCTTTGGTCCGTTATGCTGGTGTGAAACCTGTGAAAGGGAAATGAAGGAAGCTGGCCTGAATCCGGATCAAGAAGAGGATGCCCGTACTTATCATAAAATAAAATGGCAGAGATTTACGCAGAACTGTACGCGTATTTTGCGGGAAAAGCACAAGGATGCCACCATCTTTTTCAATGGTGGAGCAAACCCCTATGAAGCCTGCTGGCATGAATGGCAAACCCATTTTGAAATGGAGGATCTGCCCACAACATGGGGGGGATATGATAAGCTGCCGCTTAGAGCGAAGTATTTTGCCCGGTCAGGAAAACCTTATATAGGCCAGACAGGAAAGTTCCACACGATGTGGGGTGAGTTTGGAGGATTTAAGCCTTCTGCAGCACTGCGTTATGAATTCTCCGCGATGCTGGCATATGGTGCCCGCTGTGAAGTCGGGGATCAGATGCACCCTTGCGGGGAAATGGATATGGAGACATACCGATTGATCGGTGAAGCCTATGAATATGTCGAGAAAATCGAACCATGGTGTTTCGGGACGGAAGAGACCACACGCCTTGGGATCATGCTTTCCGGGCAAAAAGAGTCGGATGAAGGACTGGTGAAGATCCTTCTGGAAAAGCAATTGGACTTCGACATTGTGCTTCCCGAAGACGATTTGAAAAGGTTCGATGTGATCATCCTGCCTGATTGCATCCATCTGGATGAAGAAGCCTCCAGACAACTGAACGGGCTTATTGAGAATGGCGGCGGCGTTCTGTTGACAGGTACAAGCGGATTGAATAAAGGGGAAACCCATTTTGTAATTGATGCAGGCGTGAATTACCAGGGAAAAGCGCTCCATGAGAATGATTATGTTCTGCTGAATAAGCAGCTGAGCGAGGGAATTGTGAACAGCCCGTTCCTTTTCTACACAGCAGGAGAAAAGGTGTGGTTAACTGATGGTGAAGTACTTGCTTCAATAAAAGAACCTTACTTCAACCGTACGGTTGCACATTATTGCTCTCATCAGAATACACCATACAAACTGGAAACGGCATCACATCCCGCAGCAGTACGCAAGGGAAATGTCGTATATCTGGCTCATCCGGTTTGTTCTCTTTATTATGCGTATGGTGCCCAATTTCACAGGGATTACTTTATCAATGCACTTCGGCTTATCTACAGACAGCCTGTGCTTCAGGTTGATCTGCCAAGCTCCGGAAGAGCACATTTTGTCAGGCAAACGGCAAATAACCGTTATGTCCTTCATTTACTGTATGCAACCCCAATTCAAAGAGGGCGGGCATTAGTGATTGAAGACATGCCGCCAATTTTTAATGTCGACGTAACAATGCAAATATCTGAAAAGGTGAAAAGAGCTTATCTGGCTCCACAGGGGGATATATTGCGTTTTAAGCAGCAAGGAAATACTGTTACTCTGACTGTGCCAAAAGTGGAATGTCATCAGATAGTTGTATTGGATTATTGAAAAGGCATTATTGATTACCCTACAACAGAGCATTAGGAGGCTTGTTATGGACAAAATGACAGGAGCAGATACATATTCTTCGTTGAGAGACGTTTTAAGAAATCGGATTGTTACCATCGGAGGGTGGATGCAAATTGGCCATCCGGCTATTGCTGAAATTTTCTCTAATGCAGGTTTTAACTGGATTGCAGTGGACGGTGAGCATACGGATATCAGTATTGAAAGCTTTTCAAACATTGCACGGGCAATGCATGGCAGAAGATCCGCCCCGATCATGAGAGTCCGTGAGAATGATACATTAGCGATTAGGCAGGCTTTGGACGTGGGAGCGATGGGTGTGATCATTCCCCTGGTCAACACAGCAGAGGAAGCACAAAAAGCTGTAGCCGCAGCAAGATATTCTCCTGAAGGAATACGCGGGTATGCATTTTGCAGAGCGAATAACTGGGGCATCGATTTTGACGAATATGTGAAATCGGCAAATGATGAAATTGCCGTAATCGTTATGATTGAGTCAAAGCAAGCAGTTGAAAACATTGATGACATTCTTGGTGTAGAAGGCGTTGATGGCATATTTGTCGGTCCATATGATTTAAGCGGATCCTATGGCGTTACGGGGCAAATATCACACCCACTCATTGAAAATGCATTGAAGATTATATCCGAGGCCTGTAAAAAGCATGGTAGATCCGCCGGCCTTCATGCTGTGCTGCCTACAGAGCAAATTATCCGTAAAGCCATTCAGGACGGCTTTACCTTTATCGCCTTGGGTATGGATACCATTTTCCTGAATGAATGTGCCAGAGAAGTGATACAGATTACAAAAATGGCTAAGCTGAATGAAGAGGGCTAAGATTTCGGCAAACACTACTTTATAGATAGATAATGATTCATGACACGATTGAACTTTTTTTGATTCGGGGGCATTATGAAAATTTTAATCACTACCTCAAGCTTTAGTATCAATTCATTTCCATCATCTCTTCAAATTATTCAAAATCCATATAAAAGAAAACTGAGCGAGGACGAAGTGCTCGATTTGATTGAGCAGTACCAACCCATTGGTATGATTGCAGGGGTAGAACCATTGACCAGAAGGGTTCTGGAAAAGGCAACGAACCTTAAAATCATTTCCAGATGTGGCGTGGGTTTAGATACAGTGGACATGAAGGCAGCCACTGAATTCGGTATCAAGGTTACGATAACGCCCGATGCTCCAGTCCCTTCCGTTGCAGAACTGACAATAGGAATGACTTTATCGTTGCTGAGGAAACTCAAGCAGCTTGATATGGCTGTCAGAAACGGAAGCTGGAAAGGGCCTCAGGGAAGCCTGCTTTTAGGTAAGACAATAGGAATCGCAGGCTGCGGAAGGATTGGCACCTATGTCGCAAAGCTATTTACTGCCTTTGGCTGTGAAGTATTGGGATATGATCCGGTACTAAAAAAACATGATGTGTGTGAAATGGTATCATGGGAGGATCTGTTGAAAAAGTCTGATGTCATAACATTACATATCCCATATTCACAGGAAAATCACCATATCATCGGAAGGGATCAGTTCAAAGCAATGAAAAAAGACGTAATTCTGGTCAATGCGGCAAGAGGCGGGCTCGTGGATGAAAAGGCATTGTATGATGCCCTGAAAAATGGCGAAATTGCCGGTGCATGCCTGGATTGTTTCGAAGAAGAACCATACAATGGTCCGTTAAAAGAGCTTGAAAACACCCTGCTGACCGCACATATGGGATCAAGTGCAAAAGAAGCAAGGTACCTGATGGAGCAGCAGGCTGCCGGCAACCTGCTGGAGGGATTAAAAACGGTATTAGCACAGGAGCAGTTATGAATATGAATCAAGAAAAAGAGATTTTATACAATGGCATACACCTTCCGGATGAATGGCCGCCAAAGGATCTGGATACTTCATCCCATCAGCCTCTTCCGGTTCCCTGCCTGGAAGACCCGCCGGAGGTAATTCCGATTAACATTGGCAGGCAGTTATTCGTTGATGATTTTTTGATTGAAAGCACAACGTTGGGAAGATGCTTCCATAAGGCCAGGCTGCATAGCATCAATCCTGTTCTGAAGCCTGAGACAGCTTTGGAAATGAATCAGGGAAAATGTCCCGTTGCAGCACCGTTTAACGATGGAGTATGGTATGACCCGGTGCAGAAGCAGTTTAAAATGTGGTACCATGCCGGCTGGTTTGACGGCATTGGGTATGCCGTCAGTGAAAACGGTATAGATTGGCATAGACCCATGCTGGATATTCTCCCCGGAACAAACCGGGTCATTCCCGTCAGGGCGGGCTACCAGAGAGATGGTGCGATGGTTTGGCTGGATCAGGAGACCAGCGATCCAAAGGAACGGTATAAGATGTTTGCATACTTCAGGCATGCAGACGGAGAAGGTGGAGAAATAAGGACATCCCATGACGGTATTCATTGGAGTGACCCAAAACCTACCGGGCCATGTGGTGACAATACGAGCTTCTTCTATAATCCATTCAGAAAAAAATGGGTTTATAGTATCCGGAGCGGGAAAAAAGTTCCGGGTCGTGTCAGATTGTACCGAGAACATGACAGTTTTATAGAAGGCGGATCCTGGACCCCTGAAGATTGTATTTTCTGGTCAAGAACGGACCATCTGGATCAGCCCGATCCGGAAATGGGGAACTGGTTCCGGAGTGGCAGCCTGTACACAACACAATTGTATGATTTAAACGCTGTTCCCTATGAGAGCATTATGCTGGGGATATTCGGCATTTTAAAAGGTTATGACAATGATGTATGTACTGCCGGCGGCCTGCCCAAGATCAACGATTTCATTCTGGGCTATAGCCGTGATGGTTTTCATTGGGACAGGCCTGACCGTACACCCTTTTTGGCCGCCACCAGAACGAAAGGAGACTGGAACCGGGCATATCTGCATGCAGCCGGCGGTGTCTGCCTTGTCGTCGGCGATTTGCTATATTTCTATTTTGGGGCATGGTCGGGCAATTCCCCGGTGAATGGTGAGAGCACATACGCAGGCGGAAGTACAGGCTTGGCCGTATTGAGGCGTGACGGTTTTGCTTCCATGAACGCAAGCTTTACGACCGGTTCGTTAACGACAAAACCTGTTCTCTTCCAAAACGGTAAATACCTTTTTGTCAATGCAAATACAGAGAATGGAATGCTTCAGGTGGAAGTGCTGGATAAGGATGGCAGAGTGATAGAGCCTTTCACCAGAGACAACAGCAAAACAATCTGCAAGGATTCAACATGCCATTTGGTGGAATGGGCAGATGGAAATGACTTATCGAAATTGCGAAACCAACCGGTTAAGTTCCTTTTCTATTTAACGAACGGGCAGCTTTACTCCTTCTGGGTAAGCCCGGAAAATAACGGTGCCAGCCATGGCTATGTCGCTGCAGGAGGCCCTGGCTTTACAGCAGCCACGGACACTGTTGGAAACGGTATCGTGTAAAGAATCCAAATGTAGAGGGTACGACGATGGAAAAAAGAAAAATGAATGTTGTTTTTATCGGGGGATCCATAACCGAAGGCGGTGCCGCATCATGCACCGAAAACAGGTGGGTAAACCTTGTGGGTGAATACCTCAAAGGGCTTTATACCGACCGTGAAGTGAAGATCATAAACGCAGGTATTGGAGGAACCGGTTCTTATTTTGGTGTTTTCAGACTAAAAAAGGATGTTATAGCTCATGAACCCGACATGGTGTTTATTGAGTTCGCGGTGAATGATATGGGAGCAAAATCCAGTCCATGGGTCAGTGCGGTTTGCATGGAGGGTATTGTCAGGCAACTGATGAGATTAAAGAAAATTCCGGTCATTATCTTTGTATTTACCGCTTCTTATCATGCAGAGGCAGTAAGCAGCGTTCATAAAAAGATCGCCTATTATTACAATATCCCATTTGTGGATATACAGGATAACGTATGGAAGCAGATTGGCAGAGGGGATTACAAATGGGAGGATATCGAAGTGGACGAGGTTCACCCCAATGATCGGGGTCACCGGCTCTTTGCGGATATGATCATTGAAGCCATTGGGTCGGACATGTATAAATTCCTCGCACAGCCTGTCCCCAAAGAGAAAACCATAACAGGGTATGATTTTATAAATCCGGCGATGGTTAGCTTCCAGCAGGCTGAATTTTTCGGGAACTGGAACGAGAGGACTTACCGGAAACCAAGGCTCGGGACGGTCATCACATCCTGCACACCCCATGATTCCCTGGAATTTGAATTTACCGGTAAATGCATTGGACTTTATCATGTAGTATCACCGGACAGTGGGATCCTGAATGTGACGATAGACGGGATAGATATGGGTCAGGTTGATTTATATAAGAAAGGCGATACCGATTATTGCCTGATGAGTAAGTTTGATCTGGAAAACAAGCCACACAAGATGGTGATCGAGATTAGTGACAGAAAAAACCAGGAAAGTACAGGTCATTCCGCATCGATCGGCTGGTTTCTTGTTGACATGTGAAGTACTTTGTCAATGAAAAGGTGTACCTTTGTGAAAGGAATGGTCGTGGCGGTACTTTCCACCAGTGAACAGGAAAGAGAAGGGGATAAATATGAAGGATCATCGTGTTTTGGAAAAATCTGATGTTGTTTTTATGTATGCTTCTCCGGAACCACAGGTATATCAGGATTTTGGTGCGACCGTCGTCGCATGGGGAGGAGCGAACACAAGAGAGCAGGTAAAGCTGATGGATGGAATGGGCATTCATGCCACAGGATCCATGTGGTGCCTTACCGCCGGAGCCCAGGAGCTTCATGAAAATGCAGATCTTCGTGACGCGACAATTAAGGATATTCAGGGAAAACCCATCATCGTGCCCTGGTTATACGACCGCCTTTATGAAGGAACTCCAAGTTGGTGGGGCTGCGGAAATCATCCGTCATTCAAGGCGCATATGCGCAAAAAGGTGTGTGAATGCATGGCTGGAGGAGCTTACGGCCTGCATGTGGATGATCACCTGAGCAATGCTCTGCCTGCTTTGGAGTTCGGGGGTTGCTTCTGTGATTATTGCATGCGCGCTTTTGCAAGGTATTTGGACGAAAATGCTTCAACGGAGGTATACCATGCTGCGGGAGTGGAATCCTTCAAGCATTTTGATTACAGAGATATTGTCAGAAAATATGCGACGACAAAAGAACAATATATCAAGGTTCAAAAAGAAATCCCTTTGTATCAGGAATATGTTGATTTTCAGTTGCATCATGCAGCAGAAAATGTACGGCAGTTAGGTGAGCTTGCCGCTGAAATTGTCGAGCGCCCGGTGAGCTTAAGTGCAAACACTGGTATTCCTTATATTGAACATGTAGTGGTTACGCCTCTGCTGAGCTATATGGTGGGTGAAGTTGTGCATCATGCAAAAGATGGCACCGATAATCTGCTTGAAACAGTCAAGGCATATCGAATGGCTGAGGCGATCGGCAAGGAAATTGCAACAACGGCGAAGGGTTATGATTGGGCTTATGTAAAAGAGCACCAATGCGAGCAGCTTGTACGCACATGGATTTCATTAGGTTATGCCTGCGGCCAGCGACTGATGGCACCGACGCGGGCATGGTGCTTTACTCCGGAAAAAGGAAACCATTGGTATCATGGAACCGCAGAAATGTATGCAGACTTATATCAGTTTGTACGGAAGCACAGGGATCTGTTTGATGGTTTCAAAACGGTGGGCCCATTGAAGCCGCCTGTAAATGTTCCGACATCCTTTGGGAAAGAGTCCAATCGCCGGGAACTTCAGAACGTCCTTGCTGAGGGGAATGTTCATCCGCTTACCGCAGGGGACAGGATCTGGTTATTCCCAAGAGCCCATGATGATGGACGGGCCGTTGTACACGTTGTTAATATGGCTTATCAAACGGAATCGCGCAGCCATCTGTATCAGCATGATGTCGTTGTCGATATTGGCAAAAACATTTTCGGCTGTAAATTTGATCAGGCGGTGTACATAGATTCCCAGGGAGAAACAGTAGAATTAGCGGTTATGGAAACTCTTGAAGGATTCCGGATAACTGTGCCTGAAATCAAGCTATGGGGGATTATCAAGCTTGAGCACATAGGGTAAATAGGTGATGAAATGATAGTAAATAACCAGGACGATCCCAGAACTGCAATTTATCAATCCCTCATGAAAAAGGCAGCCGATGACCCGATGCGTTACCGGGAGCAGTACAGGCCTCAATACCATTTTTCCAATTTTGAGGGTTGGCTGAATGATCCCAATGGATTGGTTTATTACGAAGGAGAATACCATCTGTTTTTCCAGCAAAGTCACCCGGAGATCGAGGGAAAAAACTGGGGTCATGCGGTCAGCCGGGATTTGATGCATTGGGAACACCTCCCCATAGCTCTTTTCCGGGATGAGCTGGGGAAGATATTTTCGGGAAGTGCTGTCGTTGACTGGCATGACACCAGCGGATTCTTTCAGGGTGGGTCAGGTCTGGTTGCTATTTACAGTTATCAAAAAGAAGGTGAGTCACAGGGGATTGCCTATAGCCGTGATCGAGGCAGAACCTGGATAAAATATGAAGGAAACCCGGTTATCCCGGAGTTCCAGGAACCACAGTATAAAGACAACTTCCGTGATCCCAAAGTGATTTGGTATAAACCTGAGAAAAAATGGATTATGGTGGTGGGAACCAAACCTCTGCGACTCTATTCCTCACCGAATCTGAAGGAATGGACCTATGAAAGTGAATTGGACAGAGGAAACTCAGAATGCCCGGACTTGTTTGAGCTGCCCGTTGACGGGGATCACAGGAATAAAAAGTGGGTGCTGTGCCTGACAGGCGGAAGGGCATATGAAATCGGCAGCTTTGACGGTCACCGCTTTACAGCGGAGTCTCAACGTATCCGTGGTGCTTATCGTCCTGACGCTTATGCCATGCAAAGCTGGAGTGATATCCCTGATACCGATGGCCGAAGAATTGCGATTTACTGGGCGAATGGGCTGCAATCAGGAAACAAGGATAAGACACATCCCTGGGATGGCTCCATGACGCTTCCACATGCCATCGAACTGAAAACATTTCCCGACGGTATTAAGATGATACAAAAGCCGGTAAGGGAGCTTGAAGCACTCAGGGGCAAACCATATTCCCTGAGCAATGTAGACATTACAGAAGAACTTATCACCCTCGGCGAGCTTAGGGGAGCTCTTCTGGAAATCATTGCGGAGTTTGAGCTGGGTACTGCCGAAGAATTTGGATTGGTTGTCCGTAAGGGAAAAGGACTGAAAAAGGGTGAAATGGAGCAAACCGTTATCGGATACAGGAAAGGCAGCGGACAGCTGTTTATCGACCGAACCCAATCCGGGATGCCCACGACGGTCGATCATTGGGATGATTTAGCTGAACCACTGAACCCATGCGGGAATACTATCAAAATCCACGCATTTGTAGATAGAAACTCTGTTGAAATCTTCGGAAATGACGGGGAGACAACCATGTTCGCAATGATACTTCCCTCCCTGACCAGTGACGGGACAGGGGTATATGCTAAAGGTGGAAGTGTTGCATTGAAAAAACTGGAGGCCTATGAACTCAACCCTATCTGGTATCATGACGCCGGGCGGGAAGATCCTGTGGGTGTTGTACTGATTCACGATTCTATTGAAATACCGTCAGGCTCTGAAATAAACCTGGGTGCTACCATCGCCGGCTTATCCCGGGAAAAATCCCACCTTATCTGGAGCTCGGACAACCCGGAAACCGTATCTGTCCTGTCCGCTGATGAGCGGTATGCAACGTTGAAGACTGTCAATGCAGGGGATGCCGTCATCACTGCAGCCTGTGGGAATGGGGGCTTGAAAGGTCAATGTAAGGTCCATGTGTATCAATCGGATTTTCGATCGAATATTACAGAATGGGTCGGCAGCATCCCAAAAGGATGGAGATTTGTGTCCGATGGCCTGCAGGGTACGGGGGATTTCAGGAATTTTTACTTTGCCAGAGGAGAATGGTCCGATGTGGTGCTGCATGCGGATCTGGAGGTAATGCCGGATAGTCAGGCGGGGCTTATCGTGCGATGCAACCGTTTTGGGAATGGCATCAAGGTCATGGTGAATACCGATCTGAACACGATATTCCTGTATGACCACCATGATAGTCAGGATCACACGCTGGCCTCTGTCCCCTTGCAGATAAATCATCCACAGAGGATTCATCTGACATTTTCCGTCAAAGGGAATAGGGCAAAAGTCTACTGCGAGGATGTCCTAATGATGGAGCAGGATCTCATCATCACCCATCTGGACAAAAGGCATGTCGCACTGACGGTTGACCGTGGAACAGCTCTGTTCCAGAGTATATCCGTACATACCGAATTGGAATAAAGACAAATAAAGAATGGGAAGGGTCTTAAACATGAATGAGCATAAACTTTATGAGATGCCAAAGGCAGTATACACTTTTTGGGCCAGTGCTGAAAATCCGGATGGGTTAAAAGGAAGTGCCGCAAAATCCAAGGGTGGCAGAAAAGGAAATGCCTATATTAGTCTGGAACCCGGAGATGAATTTATCATGGCTCATGCCGATGGACCCGGCGTTGTCAGAAGAATCTGGGTAACAATAAACAACCGGACCGTAGAAATGATGCGTGGACTAAAACTTCAAATGTTTTGGGATCAATGTGATAAACCTGCGGTACAGGTACCCATCGGAGACTTTTTTTGCAATGCGCTTGGCAGGGCCACAGATTTTGATAATATTTGGTTTTCCAATCCGGAAGGCAGATCCTTCAACTGCTTTTTACCCATGCCCTTTAAGAAGGGAATGAAGATAACCATCACGAATGAAACCCCACAAAAACTGCACAGCTTTTATTATGAGGTGGATTATACCCTGGGTGATGATATTGGTGGAAACAACATGTATCTCCACGCATACTTTAACAGGGAGAATCCAACTACACCGCTCAGGGACTATGCTATTCTGCCTGAAATCCATGGCACCGGCAGGTATCTCGGATGCAATGTCGGGGTCATTTCAAATACAAATGTCTTTGGCAAAACCTGGTGGGGTGAGGGCGAAGTGAAAATATTTCTGGATGGAGACATGGAGTACCCTACCCTGTGCGGAACAGGAACAGAGGATTATATCGGAACGGGCTGGGAGTTGGGGAAATTCCATTCCCTTTATCAGGGATGCACCGTCTGCGATAAGGACAAATTTCAATTTGGATTTTATCGCTTGCACAAACCCGATCCTGTTTATTTCTACGAGGATATAAAAGTCACCATACAACAAATTGGCAGTACGGATCCGTATGAAATGATGAAAATACTTATCCATAAAAAGCAATCGGGTATTGATATTCCAGGACTTGGTTTGGGAAAAATTGATATTGAAGAAATCTTTAAAAACAGATTTACACGGGAGAATCTTTCGGGCTTATTTGAGCGGTATGACGACTGGTCATCCACTGCATATTTTTACCTGACACAACCTGAAAATTCACTACCCGAGCTGATCTCATATGAAGAACGCAAATAAAAATGAAGATACTATTGGGGGAGAACATGGATAATCAGGATTCACGCAGATTGGAAATATATGCTGAAATGATGGAACAGTCAGCAAGAAAGGCATCCTGCTATAAAGAAAGATACAGACCGCAGTTCCACTTTTCAAATTTTGAAGGATGGATCAATGACCCAAATGGATTGGTTTATTATGATGGGGAGTACCACTTATTCTATCAGCAAAGACACCCTTTGGTTGGGGGCATGAACTGGGGCCATGCGGTCAGTAAGGATCTGGTATCCTGGGATATCCTTCCACTGGCTCTGTTAAGTCATGATCGGGAAAGTATTTTTTCCGGTAGCGCGGTGGTGGACTGGAACAATACCAGCGGCTTTTTCGGAGGAAAATCTGGATTGGTTGCGATTTATACGGTGAACGACAGAGTGGACGGTCAAATGCAGTGTATTGCATACAGCAGCGACAAAGGCCGCACATGGACAAAGTATGCGGGAAATCCGGTTATTCCCTCCTTTGGGGATTTCAATTTCAGGGATCCAAAAGTATTCTGGCATGAGCAGACGAATCAATGGGTGATGGTGGTTGGCGTGACACCATTGCGTTTGTATGGCTCAAAAGACTTGAAAAACTGGGATTTGCTCAGTGAGAACAGTGAAATTAGTTCAGAATGTCCGGACCTTTTTGAAATGCCGGTGGATGGTGATCCTGAAAATAGAAAATGGGTGCTTACTCTGCCCGGAAACGGTTATTATATTGGTTCCTTTGATGGTATTCATTTTAAAGCCGAAACAGAGCTTCTGAAGCTGTATGGTGGCAGAGAGGCGTATGCTACGCAAAGCTTCAGCGATATTCCCCATGAAGATGGAAGACGTATTCTCGTTGACTGGATATCGGGTCTGCAAAAAAAGAAGAACCTGACAGAGCCTTTTGAAGGGTTTTTATCCATTCCCCATACCATAAAGCTGAAGACATTTCCCGAAGGTCCGAGGCTTGTTCATCAACCGGTTAAGGAACTGGAGAAACTAAGAAACGATGGAATCCATCTGAAAGACATTCAATTCAATGGACCCTCGGAAGTGCTGAAAAGCGTCCATGGAACCGCATTGGAAATCATCCTGGAAGCAGATGTGAGCAATGCTGATGAATTCTGCCTCTCGGTCAGAGAGGGAAATCCTCTGCAAAGTGGTAGAACCGAGAAAACCATCATTTGCTATCAACCGGCAAAAGAAGAATTGCTGATTGATGCGTCCCAATCCGGATATGTTGATTATTTTGGTTCTGAAAAAACTTTATCGGTTCCCGTTCGTCTGGAGGACGGTTTTTTAAAGCTACATATTTTTGTTGACTGGTCATCTGTTGAGCTTTTTATCAACGATGGGAAGCAATATGCTTTAAAGTGCATATTGCCCTCATTGGAAAGCGCTGGATTGAGCTTATGTTCAAAAGGTGCTGTGACCGTTACAAAAATGGATATTTATCAGCTTAACTCGATTTGGGGGGAACCCGAAAAATCCATCCTGCAGCTTTCCCGTGGATTACTTGATCTGCAGATCGGTGAAGCTGCCGATTTGCTGGCATCGGTTCTTCCCAATGCCAGAGAAAAAATCATATGGCGTGTTGACCAACCCGATAGGGTTGCGTTGGAAATCAAACAGCACAATCATGCAGTGCTGAAAGCTTTACAATCGGGTGATGCCACAGTAACAGCAGCGATAGAAAATGGTATGGAGGAACAATGCCTGGTTAGGGCATATCATCCTGGCTTCATTTCGAATATCCCAAAATGGTGGCCTTGTACCGACAATCAATGGCGAATTACATCCGACGGTGTTATCGGCACTGCTTCAGGCAGCCGGCTATTCTATTTTGCCGACGAAAGCCGCAAAAACTTTACGGTTGAATTGAATATGACGTTTTCTGCTGTTGCGGGGTTGAAAATCAGAAATAAACATGATTTCAGCGATAAAGCAGGCTTCAACATCCTTTTGGATGCCAATGCAGGCATGTTGATTCTTACAGAGCGCCGTTTTTGGAGGGATTACAGACAGCTTTCTGCCTGCCCTGCTGATTTCGGGAAGTCTGCCACGCATCATTTGAAAGTAAGTGTTGTGGACAATGAAATTACGGTTTCCCTTGATCATATCAAACGGATTCAAATGAAGGCAGATACACCCGAGTTTGATTCATGGCTAAAAAGTATTGCACTGACGGTATGGGAAAGCTTTGCATCCTTTCAGGATGTCAATTTGCAATAAATGATTGTTGTAAGGAGCGATTATGAATTGTATCAAGATTTTCGTATCTCCCCGGGGAAATGATTCTTTTTCAGGAAAATATGCCAGACCGATGAAGCAGGATGGTCCTTTCAGGACCTTGCACAGAGCCGCTCAGGAAATCAGGAAGATAAAGGATGTGCTAAAAGAGGGGGAAATCCTTGTCCAACTGAGAGAAGGAATCCATTTTATCGATCACACCGTTGTGATTGGATTGGAGGAATCCGGTGACGAAAATCTACGGGTAGAAATTCGGGCGTACGGAAATGAAAAGCCAATCATAAGCTCCGGTGCAGAAATATCGGGCTTCAGGCC
>JAEZBW010000160.1 GCA_023426765.1 Bacillota bacterium | reverse complement strand
CTTGCCGGCGTTTAGGGCCTCGGCAAAGGGGCCGGCGAATCTTCCCGTGTCGTCGGGAAAAAGGGTGCAGTCCTCGGGCGGCAAGGAACGAATGGTCCCGTCGGCCGTGGCCACGGCCAGCCAGTCCAGGCGTCCGGTGGGCCGCGAGGACATGCCGATGGCCCCGATGGGGCTGCCGGTCAGCCACAGGGCGTGGCGCAGGGTCCGGGTCGACAGTTCCCGCAGATCCTGGCCGCCGGCGGCCAGATCCAGAGCCGTGCGCGACATGGCCGCGCCCATGCGCAGGGCCTGGCGCAAAAGGGTCGTCGTCCGGTCCCGGCTCTGGGACAGGCGCAACAACTCCAGCCCGTGGGAGGCGTCGTCGGCCATGCGGGTCAGCAGCCGGATTTCCTCGTCGCCGAATTCCCGCCGCGATACTTCGAAGATGGTGAGCGCCCCGGCCACGCGTCCGGCCTGGCGCAGGGGAAAGGAAAAGGCGCTGCGGTAATGCCCCAGGGCCTCGGGCCGGGCAGGCCAGTCGCGGAAAAACGCTTCTTCGTGCATGTCGGCAACGATGACCGGCTGGCCCAGGCGGATGGCCGTGCCGGTAGGGCCATGGCCCCGAACCGAATCGTCGTAGCGCAGGCCCAGGGCATCAAGCCAGCTGCCGTCCTGTCCGGCCCAGGCCACCACCCGCACCCGCTTGTCCGGTCCGGGTTCGGCCAACCCCACCCAGGCCAGGCTGTAGCCGGCTTGTTCCACCAGGATGGTGCAAATGCTTTGGATCAGGCTGTCACGGTCGGTGGCCCGGAGCAGTTCGTGGCTGACCGCGCCCAGGGCCACCAGCCCGCGTTGGGTGCGGGCCAGGGCGTCGCTCACGCGGGCCGCCTCGACCTCGCGGTCGGCCAGGGCTTGGCGCAGCCGGAGTTGGCGGTCGGTGCACAATCCCACCAACACCGCCGGCAACCCCACGCAAAGAGCCAATACCGCGTAAAAGAGACGCAAGTCGCCGGGGGCCCAGACCAGCCATAAATGTT
The DNA here is from genome assembly GCA_023426765.1 of Bacillota bacterium. Lineage (GTDB taxonomy): Bacteria > Bacillota > Clostridia > DSM-8532 > DSM-8532 > JAAYJG01. Next base: position 1,554 of record JAEZBW010000160.1, on the reverse strand, counting down.
CACGATACCAGCCGGCCGCCAGCACCAGGGCCACGGCAAGAATCCCCGCCGTGGCCGCGCCGGCCATGGGGGCGATCCAAAAGCCCTTTACAGGGGTGATGGGACTGGGCTGCTCCACGCTTACCTCACCAAAGTAACAGATACACCGCCCGGGAAAAAAACGGAAGCGGCCCGGTCGCCATACCGCCAAATTGGGGCGCGACCCGACCGATGGACAAACGCCACGCGACGGTTGACGAAAACGCCCTGGACGGCGTATGGACATCGTCACCAATTTCACGATCGACCCGAAGGAGTTAGGATATGAGCATGGTTTCGGAACTTATCACGAACATGGGCCATTCCACCGAGCAAGGCTTCTTCGGGGTCACGGCCATCTACGTGTACATGGCCATCATCGTCACGACCGCCTTCATCCGCATCCGTCAGTTCCTGAAAGAAGACCACCACTAGGCCGCGCCCGGCGACCGCCGGTCCGATTCGATGTTCAAAGGCCGCTCCCTTAGGGACGCGGCCTTTTTGGCGTTCTCGGGCTCGACTTGCGGCTAAACGGACGGCGGCCGGCGTTTCCTTGCGCCGCTCGAAGAACGGCCGGGCGCGGCGGCGGTCAGGGCTTGCGCCGCTGGCGGCCTTGGGCCATGTTGGCGTCATGAAAGCAACACCGTTGTGGACGCGTCGACGGCTGGCCTGGATCGTCTGTCTGGCGTCGTGCCTGGCCTGGACGGCTCCGGTCCTGGCCGCTTCACGGATGGCGGTGGGGGCGGCTCCTTTGCCGCCGCCGCGTCCGACCTCGTCGGCTCCGGCGGCCCAGGCTCCGGGAGCGGCCCAGGACCCGGGCCGCGAGGTCATGCTGCAAACCATCGGCATGTTGGCCGGCCAGGGGCTGTGGCTGGGCCGCGAAGCCCTGGCCGGGCTGGCCGGGCGGGCGGAAAAGCGGCTTGTCGACCGGGAACAGGCCGGACGCATCCTGACCGACATGGGCCGTTACATCGACGTGACCCTGGCCGTGTTCAAGGACCGGCTCATGGGACGGCTTGCCCCCGAGGAACGGCGCGACCTGACGCTGCTCATTGGCTACTACGAAGCCTTCCGGGAAGCGGCCACGTCCCTGGCCGCCTACCTCGGCGGCGAAGCCGGCGGCCGCGCGGCCTACGAGGCGGCCATGGAACGCCTGGGCGCGGCGCTCAATCAGATCAGCCTGGGCGGGCGGCCGGCTCCCTAAGCCCGGAAATCGCCCATCTTGCCAAGGCGTGTGGAGTGTGCCACAAGCCAGATTCGGAGGCTTGGCCGCGTCTTGCGGCCTGCCCCAAGCCAGGAGATGGTTATGCGAAAACTGCTCTGTCTGTGCCTGCTGGCCGGCTTCGTGGCCGCGGCCGTGGTCGCGGCGAGCGAGGCCGAGGCCCGCCCGCCCTGTCCGCCGGGCTACTTCTGGGACGGCCCCCGGGGCTGCATGCCCTATCCCGTGGCCGTGCCGCCGCCGCCGCCGCCGGGCTACTACCCCTACCCCTATCCGTACCCGTATGTGCCGGCCTGCCCGCCGGGCACCTACTGGCG
>JAEZBW010000461.1 GCA_023426765.1 Bacillota bacterium | reverse complement strand
GGCCTGCCGGGCCGACGACGGCCTGGGGCTCGACACGGCCGAGGCCGACGGGGACTACCTCTTCACCCGGCTGGCCGGGGAAGTGGCCTCGCCGGGCATCGTGTCCGTGGCCCGGGGCACGGATCTGCCGGCCACGGCCCGGGTCATGGAGGAAGCCGGCGTGGGCTCGGTGCTCGTGCGCGAGGCCTCGGGCACGGTCATCGGCATCGTCACCGACCGTGACCTGCGTCGGGCCGTGGCCCGGGGCATGGGGCTTAACGCCCCGGTCGAGACCCTCATGTCCGCACCCGTGGCCGCCATCGACGCGACCACGCCCTGTTTCGAGGCCTTAAGCCGCATGACCGAGGCCGGCATCCGCCATCTGCTCGTGACCCGGGAGGGGCGTCCGGCCGGGCTGGTCACGGCCAACGATCTGCTCCTGGCCCACGGCCGTTCGCCCATGGCCCTCTTGCGGGCCATCCGCCGGGCCGCCGGTCTGGATGATCTTGTCGCCCTGTCCCATCGGGCCGGCCCCCTGGCCGCCGCCCTGGCCGCGCGCGGGGCCGGAGCGGCCACGGTGGGCGGCATTCTGGCCATGACCGCCCAGGGCCTGCTCGGGCGGCTGGTGGAATTGGCCGAGCGGCGTTTCGGCCCGCCGCCGGGCAAATGGTGCTGGCTGCTCCTGGGGCCGGCCGCCCGGCGCGAACTCCTGCCCGGCCAGGGCCTGGACGCCGCCGTGGTCATCGACTGCGGCGGGGACGACATCCTGGAGCGGGCCATGGACACCTATTGCCGGGCCGTGCTGCCGGTCCTGGCCGAGGAGCTGGCCGCCTGCCGCCTGGGCGGCGGCCGGCTTCTTGGTCCGGTGCGGCTCTCCGGGCTCCCGGCCTTGGCCGGCCAGGGCCGGGATCTGGATGGCCTGGACCTGCTGCCGGCCGTGGGTGGGGCCGGGCTTATGGACGCCGTCCGGCAGCGTCTGCGAGCGGACCGGCCCGATCCGGGCTTGGTGTTGTCCGCCCTGGGTGCGGTGGTGGCCCGGCCGACGCCCCTTGGCGTGCACCAGGGGAAGCTGGCCGAGCGAGCCGGGGGCTTTGCCCCGTCCTTCGATCTCGACGGTCGCGGCAGCGGGGCGGTCTCGGCCATGGCCCGGTTGGCGGCGGCCTTTCACGGACTGCCGGAACTGGGCACGGCCAGGCGTCTGGCCGCTCTGGCCGCCAGGGGCCATCTGTCCGGAGAGGTGGCCCAAAACGCCGGCCAAGCCTGGGCGTTTTTCGAGGGCGAGCGTCTGGCCGCGAGGCTGGCCGGCCAGACCGCCCCCGATGTCGTGGCCCGGCCAGGGACGCTCTCCGCCCGGAAACGCCAGGAATGCCGGGCCGCCTTTGCCGCCGTGGAGGCCCTGCGCCAGACCCTGGCCGGGCTGATCCAGGGAATGGAGGCCGGGCAATGAGCCGGTTTCTGGCCGGTCTTTGGGAGCGTCTGGGCTGTTCCTTTGCCCGCCCCCCGGTCCATCCGGCCCTGGCCGCCCACCAGGCCGCCCAGGCCGGGCGCGAGGCCGCAGCACGGCTTGGCGACCTCGAATTCGTGGTCCTGGACACCGAACTGACCGGTTTTGACCCCAAACGCGACGCCATCGTGTCCGTGGCCGCCGTGCGCCTGCGCGGCCTGGCCATCATGGCTGGCGAGACCTTTGCCGCCCTGGTGCGGCCGCCGGGCGACGTGCCGCGCCAGTCCTCCCTGGTCCATGGCCTGACCGCCTCGACTCTCAGCCAAGCCGCCGACCTTGAGGCCGTGTTGCGTGGACTGCTTGATTTTATCGGCCCGGCCGTCATCGTCGGCCACCATGTCGATCTGGACATGGGGTTTTTAAACGCCGCCAGCCGCCGTTTCTTTGGCGGCGAACTGGCCGCGCCCTGCATCGACACCCTGCGTCTGGCCATGGCTTACGAGGAAAAACGCCTGTCCCCGGAGGGCGGGGCCGGGCTGGAGCATGCCGCCTTCGACCTGCCAAGCCTGTGCCGTCGTTACGGCCTGCCCGAATTCGCCGCCCATGACGCCCGCCATGACGCCCTGGCCGCCGCCTATCTCTTTATCTACCTGGCTAAAAAGCTCGGCCGGGGCCGAGCGTTGACCCTGCCCGACCTGTGGCGGTCTGGCCGGCATTGGTGGATGTAGTTTTTGGCCGGAAAACAAAAAAGCGGTTGACGGGGCAAAGTGTAATCTTTAAATAGGAATCAACAGCAACTAGGAATAAGACCTATGCAGATCGACGCCCTCAAAAAACTGTTCGCCCAAAGCGGCCTCAAGTTTACCAACCAACGGTATCTGGTATACAAGGCCATGGTCGAAGCCCGGGATCACCCCTCGGCCGAGACGGTCTGGCGGCGAGTTCGGGAGTCGGCTCCGGCCATTTCCCTGGATACGGTTTACCGGACTCTGGCTTCGTTGGAGGCGCGAGGGCTGGTGACCCGGGTGCCGGGCGGGGGCGAGGAGAGCCGCTTCGACGGAGACGCGTCGCCCCATCACCATCTGGTGTGCTTGCAGTGCGGAGCCATCGAGGATTTCGTCATGCCCGGAGCCGGGCTCACCGATCTGCCGCCGGAAGTGGCGGCCTGGGGCCGCGTGCGCGACGCCCAGGTGCTGGTTCGCGGCATATGCCGCCGTTGCCTTGGTTTGTGTGAAAACAATCAACCCAACTAAATACAAGGAGCAAACGATGTCCAAGACCATGAACAATCTGCAGGAAGCTTTTGCCGGCGAGTCCCAGGCCAACCGCAAGTACCTCGCCTTTGCCGCCCAGGCTGAAAAAGACGGCATGCTCGGCGTGGCCAAGCTGTTCAAGGCCGCCGCCGCCGCCGAGACCGTCCACGCCCACACCCATCTGCGCAACATGAAGGGCATCGGCACCACGGCCGAGAACCTCAAGGCCGCCATCGAGGGCGAGACCCACGAATTCAAGAGCATGTACCCGGCCATGATCGAGGAAGCCAAGGCCGAGGGCGACAAGGCGGCCGAGCGCGGCTTCACCTTCGCCAATGCCGTCGAGCAGCTCCACGCCGAACTGTACACCGCCGCCGCCAAGGACCCCGCCGGCTATCCCGTAGAGGACTGGTACGTCTGCTCGGTGTGCGGCTACACCATCGCCGGCGCGGCTCCCGAGAAGTGCCCGGTCTGCCAGGCCCTGGCCAAGGCGTTTTTCAAGGTCGACTAGCCGCATTGGGGCGTCTTACGTCCCTGGGGAAAGGAGCGAACATGTCCGCGCCTGAGAACATGTGGCAGTGTCAGACCACCAATTGCGGGTACATTTACGATCCCGACCGGGGCGACCGCAAAGGCAAGATTC
>JAEZBW010000453.1 GCA_023426765.1 Bacillota bacterium | reverse complement strand
ACATAAATGTCCTTCAAAAGGGGATGATCTGCAGCATCCAGCGTGCCGTCAGGCATGGGAACATCCATTTTAGCGGGCTCGGCCTTTACTTCCATGATTTCCAGGTTTGTGAACTGGTTGCCGAAATATAAGCGGTCACCCACTTTGATGGCATCCACAACCTCCTGACGATTTTCCTTGCACAAAATGGTCACATAAAAATCCTTTGTCTGCAGTTCTTCGACCGGGCCGCCTTCCCTGTTCATATACAGCAGCGCTCCGATGGCAAGTGCCGCAATAACAAGCAGCAATGCCAGGTCAATGATGTTGATGATTCCGAAAAGCTTTCCCTTTTCATTGATGATTTTCATGATTGAAGCATCCTTTCCTTTCCATACTTCCTGGGCAACTTCATCCAGGATTGAATCAACACAGGCCGTTAAATATATCAGCCAGTTTTTTCGTTAATTCCCTTCTTTCATATTGTGCGATTTTTTGCTGATCGGGCTGGAACAGTTCCCGACCATGCAGCCAATTGTCAACCATTGCTGATATATGCTCAGCAGTGGCGGCAACATCCCGGCAGTCGGCTACAAAGCCTGTTTTTGTTTCCTGAATCAGGCTGGCTGCAGCACCTTTTGACGGGATCGATGCAAGGATGGGCTTTCCGGTATTGATGTATTCCATCAGCTTCCCGGTATAAATCGCTTCGGTACCCTCCCCCAAAAGAAGAAGCACCGCATCGGACCATAAAAGGTTTTGTATGCTTTCGCGATGGGGCATATAGGGTAAGGCCTCCACGACCTGTTCGAGCTGATGCTCCCTTGCCATGCCCTCCAGCAGTTCAGGCTTGAAACGGCCTATAAAACGCAGGCGGATGGATCCGGGTTGAATACGGCCTTCACGGATGAGCTCTGATACTGCCTTAAAAACCGTTTCCGGGCTTGTGTTGCCATAGATTAACCCTGTATAGGTCAGTGTAAATCTGTCGTTTTTCCTTCCGGGCTGAAGCCCTGCGAAGTCTTCCTTGTCAAACCCATTGGGGATGATATGGAATTTATCCTTCAGCTCGGGATAGTCCCGAACCGAATTATCGCGCATAAAAGGCGTATTGATCACAATGGCGTCGGCCATTTCAAAGGCTTTCCGCTCCATGGCCTTTTCCTGTCTGATTCTGGACGGCCGATAACCATATGCTTTTACAAAGGCATTGTTGGTCCACTCATCCCGCAGGTCAACCACCCATGGCAGTGAAGGCATCGCCTTTTTAACCTCCATCGCCAGCAGGTGGGTGCTGAAGGGCTGGGAAGAGGAGTAAAGCATGTCGTACCCACCGGTTTGTGCCGCTTGAATGGCTTCCTTGCGTGCAAACAGTTCCCAGAGACGTTCGCCGTCGGGGATCAGCACTTTGCGCCGGATGTATTTTCCGGCCAGGTTCAGCGGGAAAGGCCATTCGGACAGATCCCATGCGGCACTCCGGTAAACCGCAGTGTCTTGCGGAATATCGCTGTTCAGCGTGTTGTCGGTGAGCTCGGCTTTTTTTGCCTGTCGGGTAAACACAGCGCCTTTCCAGCCGAAATCGGGAAGATATTTTATGAACTTAACCGTACGCTGCACACCCGAACCCCCGATGGGAGGAAACTGGTGAGCAATCATCAGTACTTTTTTCATATGCACCATCCAGTATTCACATATAGAGCTTTCCTATTCAGGAGCATGATTTTCACAAAGCCTGACAGGCAAAGCTATTACTGTTTATGGAAGTACCTGAAAACCATCTGCGGTACCTGCTTCGGACCCGCTAGCTCCACCGGGGTGTGAACAGTAACACAATATTTACCATCACTCGTTTACCCCTTGAAGCGCTTTACAAGTTCCAGCCACCATAATATAATCAGGACAGCAGGAAAATGGAGAGGCCTGATCCACAAAGGTGGGAGAACCTGCTTATCCTGTCGTTTCTTCATTTGATTGTAGCATAAAAAGAATGCCCTTACCACTTTTTTCTCAAGGTTGATGGTTCCAGATGAAATTCATGTTACCGTGAAAGGAAAAAACTGATGTGATGCCAAAAGAAGAAAAAACAGAACAGAAAAAAGGGAAACTGCTGAATATCGTTTTTATCGTGATAACCCTGCTTCTTGTGGGAGTTCCGATTTATCTCGTGATGCGGCGTGTCGAAAGCTTCAGTGAACTGAAACAGATCTTTTCCTCTACCGGGGAAATGCGTGCCTTTGTGGAAAGCTTTGGGGCCACTGCGCCGATTATTTTCTTTCTGCTGCAGACGCTGCAGATCATCGCCGCCCCGATTCCCGGCAATGTCACAGCATTGGTCGGCGGCGCCCTGTTCGGGTTCTGGAAAAGCTTTTTAATCACGGTAGCCGCCCTGGCTGTCGGTTCGTCCATCGCCTTCCTGCTGGTAAGGCTTTATGGAAGGCCTTTGGCAGAGCGGTTTATCAAACCTCAAATCATTGACAAGTATCTGGATAACGGTTCCAGGAAATATTCTTTGTACTTGTTCCTGCTCTTTCTGTTTCCGTTTTTCCCCGATGACGCACTCTGTTTCATTGCCGGACTGACCGGAATTTCCTATAGAGCATTCATCCTGATCGTGATTATCGCCCGACCGCCAGGAATGGCTTTTTCCAGCCTGGTAGGCTCCGGGGCCATATCCATCCCCTGGTGGGGCTGGATCCTGATCGGCATTGTATCGGCCGCCTTTATTTTCTGCTCGGTGAAATATGGCGAGAAGATTGAAAGCTGGCTGATCGGCAGGATAAAAAAGGTTCGGGGCTGAAGCCCGGATGTGCACCCCGGAAAAAAGAGAATATACGTGAGATGTCTCTGAGCACATGGGGTCATTTGACTGCTTCATATCAGACGAAGCAAAACGGCGGGGAACTCCCCGCCGTATTTTGAACACAATATTTGTTTAAGGATTATGTACTTACGGTAAATTGACCGGATCCATTTTGCTGAACTTCAGGAAGAAAAACGGAACTGTGATGCCAAAGATGCTGAGTACCGTATAAAGAATAGCCTGTTCCGGCACATATTGTTTGTAGAGGTTATACATTGTGAGTACCATCAAAACAAGATATGCAAGAGAGATCAGCCAGCCAATGAGCGGTATTGCGCCTAACAGCGAGGAAGCAAGCATGGCAACCGGTAATACGATTTCCAGGCTGGGTACCTCAAAGGTACTGATTTTAACGGATTTGACCATTTTCCCAATGACATACATCTGAGCAATGGGTATCCAGGACAGCCAGGCCATATCTACGCCTCTTTTTTGGGCCAGCTTGTATAATGAGAATGCAAAGAAAACATAAATTGCAATCCCAATTATCGCACCGAAAACGCCAAAGATTGCCAGAGCAGCAAAAGCACCACTATCATACGATGACATACCATTAACCTCCTAAAAAATTATTAAGGAATCTTTTTATACTGCTCTCAGTGTATACCATTTTCAACTAAAATTCAATTGTTTTTTAGGATAAAGTATTAAAAAACTGGCTTCACATAGAAAATACCTTCAGTCCGGAAAAGGAATTTCTCGCTTTGATTCTGCAGATTCAGACAAAAGGGAATATTGGTTAAGTCTGTAAACGGTTGTTCCGATATATTTAACAAGAGGGGAGCATGGACGCTCCTTACAGAGCCAATGGATTGGAGTGGGAAGTATGCGAAGGGAATTGAAAACAGGGGAGAAAGTTCTGGTACATGGCAGAGAGGCAACCGTGTTGTGTTGCAGCGGCGATCAGGTTCTCATCCATACATCGATCAAAAGCGTATTATGGATTTACCTCGAACAGATCGACCTCTTTCCGAAAGCAGCTGTATAGGCTGCTTTTTATTTTTCTTCGCGGGTGCGATAATTTCACATCGGAGGTTTGCAGCCCGGCTGAGGTATGTTATAATAACGGAGGCGATGACTTGCAATCGCAACACCTGATTGAATGAAATCAGGTCTTTTGTATGTCTGTTTCAGAGAGGATGTTAAACATGAAAAAGACCTCCTATGATGTAATTGTAATTGGCTGCGGTACTGCGGGCATATTTGCAGGGTTTGAACTGGCAAAGCTGATCCCCGGTGCGGATGTTCTGATGCTGGAGCAGGGAAATGATATTTATCACCGGAATTGCCCCATTGTCAGCAAAAAGGTGCCGGCGTGCATTCAATGTAGAGACTGTGATATCATGAGCGGATTCGGAGGAGCCGGAGCGTTCTCCGACGGGAAGTATAATTTCACCACCCGTTTCGGCGGATGGCTGAACGATTACATGGATGAAGAGCATATCATGGAATTGATCGAATATGTGGATGAGCTGAACATGCAATTCGGCGCAACCGAAAAGCGGTTTTCAACCGAAACCGCACAGGCCCGCGAAATTGCACGGGCTGCCCTCGGACACGATTTACACCTGCTTTCGGCCTCGGTGAAACACCTGGGAACCGAAAACAACAAGCAAATCCTGACCAGGATGTTTGACGCCCTGTGCCAAAAGGTGGATCTGGTGTGTAACGCCCCGGTTGAAGCCATAAACACCGTAAATGAAGGTTATACGGTGACATTGAAGGG
>JAEZBW010000435.1 GCA_023426765.1 Bacillota bacterium | reverse complement strand
GCCCACGGTGACAGGGAATATGGTTTTATCGGCGCTCGTCTGCGCCTGCCCCGCAAAGTAGTCGTCGGGTTCTGGAAGGACAGCGATGTCGGCAGCGAAATACAAACCTGGATGAATGCAGCGATTGCCTATCACGAAGGAAAATGCCTGAAGATCGCCAGGTTTGGCGACAATATGCGTCAGGTAGCCGTTACCGAGGGAGACAAGGTGGAAGCGCAAATCCGCTTCGGCTGGTCCATTGACGGTTATGGAATTGGTGATCTGGCCGAAAGGATTCGCTCTGTTTCGGAAAATGAAGTGGATCAACTAATTGAGGAATACAGAACCCTTTATACATTCGCACCGGAAGCAACACAACCCGGAGATGGCCTGAACGCCGTTCGGGAGCAGGTTAAAATAGAATTTGCCATGAAGAGCTTCCTGTCCGGCGGCGGGTATACTGCCTTTACGACGACCTTTGAAGACCTTCATGGCCTGAAACAGCTTCCAGGCCTGGCCGTTCAGCGCCTGATGGCCCAGGGGTACGGCTTTGGCGGTGAAGGAGACTGGAAGACCTCCGCACTGGTACGCATCATGAAGATCATGAACCGGGGTCTGCCTGAAGGAACCTCGTTTATGGAAGACTATACCTATCATCTGGAACCGGGCAATGAAATGGTTCTTGGCGCTCACATGCTGGAGGTTTGCCCCACCCTGGCGAAGGCAAAACCTGCAATTGAAGTACATCCTCTGGGTATTGGCGGGAAGGCCGACCCTGCACGTCTTGTTTTCAACGGCAGAAGCGGCGCGGCGATTGCTGCATCCCTGATCGATATGGGCGGGCGTTTCCGTCTGATCATCAATGCGCTGGATGCTCTCGAACCCACGATAGACATGCCCCGTCTACCCGTTGCAAGGGTACTGTGGAAGCCGCAGCCTTCGCTTCGTGAAGGCGCACAAGCCTGGATTCTGGCGGGCGGTGCTCATCATACAAGCTTCTCCTATTCCGTTACAGCAGAGCATTTGCTGGACTGGGCCGAAATGGCCGGTATCGAGGTTGTTCTCATCAACCGGGATACAAAGATTCTGCAATTTAAAAATGAACTGCGCATGAATGACATGGTTTGGGGCCGCAGGTAAAAAAGTTGACTGTAAGAGTTCCGAACTTCTTTTTACAGATATGTATTCCCTCATATCTGTCCAAATGGATTTAACCTCCTCAAAAAACCCCGGAAGCACTGCTTCCGGGGCCTTTTTTCTGTTCATAACACTTTTAATTCCGTTGCTGCAGGAATGATGTTGTCTGTTCCAGCTTCAGGAATATCCCGACTATCTCGGGATCAAACTGAGCGCCTGAACCCTGTTTCAGCTCTTCGAGGGCTTCTTCATGGGACATGGCTTTTTTATATACCCGCTCGTGGGTCATCACGTCATAGGCATCGATAACAGCGATAATCCTGGCCAGCAATGGAATTTCGGTACCCTTCTTCCCCATCGGGTAGCCCTTTCCGTCCCACCTTTCATGGTGAAACAGAATAAAACCGGCTATTCTGGACAATTCAGGCGACGCCTGGGCTATCCTGTAGCCCGCCTCTGAATGCTTCCGCACTTCCTCCCATTCGTCTTTGTTCAGCCTTCCCGGTTTGTTTAGAACTTCCGGGTTGATAGCCACCTTTCCGATGTCATGCAGCATAGCCAGCAGCCTTAGCTCTTCCAGTTCGTTATCGCTTAAATTCATCGCCTTGCCGAACGCTGCCGAAAGAGAATCCAGCCTGTCGATATGATCCTCGGGCTCCTGGCAGTTCTTGTGCAGCAGTTCGCGCATCATCGCAATAAAGGTATTCCGGAAATAGGTTCTCTCCAGAAGTTTATTCCGGTACATCCGCTCTTCCGCTTTTTTCATGATCACCTGCATGTCTCCTGCACCGTTCCTTTTTGTGGCGCAGCCCATGGAAATGCTAAGCTGAATTTTTGTTCCCCGGGCTTCCCTGCATTTCTGTTTCATCGCCTGTATAACCGCTTCAGCCCTTTTCTCATTGGTTTTCGGCAGCAGGATCACATATTCGTCCCCACCCCACCGGGCAATCACATCATCCTTGCGGCAAACACTTTTCATCAGGTGGGCGATCTCCTTCAGGATGACATCACCCTCAAAATGCCCGAAGATATCATTGGTGATCTTCAAGCCATTCACATCACCAATGATGAAGGACAAGGGATAGTTCTCCTCGGTGTCCATTTGATTCAGCATCACTTCAAAATAAGCCCGGTTGTATAAATCGGTAAGCTTGTCGTGTTGGGCCGCCCGCTGAATGTCCTGAATCAGGTGAATATTGTCGACGGTTGCTGCAAACTGACTGCACAGAGGCGTCAGCATGTGCAGATAGCTTTCGGGAATTTTATAATGGGAATAAAGGTTATCAAAAAGAATATAGCCCACGGGTCTTTTGTGGGTGATCAGCGGGAACCAGTACCCTGTGTTTCCAATGACGGGCAGCGGCTCGGTGATGGGCCCGGGCAGCATATCAATTTTATCGATGACGGTATCCTTGCCCCAGGAAGTGACACAAAAGATGAAATCCCTGTGGTGGGTGGTATAGCTGTTAATATATACGGTGACACGATCAAAGTTCAGGTGCATGACCGCTTGTCTTGCAAAGGTTTTTACCAGCTGCTCGATGGAACTGGCCAGGTGAAAACTGTTGGCAATATCCACGGTTTCGTTGAAAAAAGAAAGCAGGCGGTTGTCGCTGTGGGTTTTCAGCATCTGCCGCAAACCAATTGCGATGGATTTGCCCATCATTTCAAGATACCGTACGTTTTCGTTCCAGGGTTCAGCGCCATGAAGCACAAGCAAACCGTAAAGGTTCTCTCCGGCCGTTAACGGAATGATCAGCCTGTATCGGTTATCATGATATAACCTGACAGCCTTTCCTTCTTTCTGTACTTCTTCAGGAAGCTGGTACATCGGTACCAAATCCTGTCCCATGACGATTCCCGTTTTGGTGCAGACAATCTCTTCCCTGAAAACCTTTTTGCTTTCATCAAAGATATACAACTGCAACTGTTCCAGGTTTTCATGCAGCTGCTGGAATATATACAGGCATAAATTGCCGTAAACGATGCCCGAATATCCGGAGGAAGTCAGCAATTCAGCGGCAAGCACGCCTGTTTCCAGTATTTTATTTGCTTCTGCCTGTTTCATCTTCCTCCATCTCCCACATCATGTTCAAAACATCAATCAATTTTTTATCCAGATCCTCCAGCGTTTGGTCAGCGGCTTCTTCAAGCTTTGAATCCCTGTTGAGAATGGAATCCCATAAATAATGCGCAATATAATCCCCTGCAGTTTGTTCGATAACATGCCATATCGGATGAAAGTCATATGCCGTGGAATTTCGGAACTCCGATTTTAACACCTGGATATAGGGATCATTCTCAAAGGAACTCCAGAATTGGCCATCATAGGGAGAAATGCCACCGGTGCACGCACTCAGTCCCATAAACACATCGTCCTGGGAAAGCCGCTGAACCACCTGCCACGCCAACTCCTGATGCCTGCACGTAGAAGCAACTGCAAAGACTGTACCACCACCAAAGGTTTTTGCGTTGGGAATCAGCGAGGGAAGCGGATACAGACTGATATCACTTCGATGATACCCATTCAGGGCATTCACGACGTACATGTTGCCGTTTCCCACAAAAAAGGTAATGTCATCAGTGTTTCGGAACTGTTCCATCAATGACAGGGTGTCGATCTGCAGGGCTTTCAGGTTGGCTCCCGGCGCTCGCAGGATATTGGATATGAAGCTGAGGGTTTTAATGGAAATCTCATTGCGGAAAATTCTGTCCATTCCTGTACGAAGCCTTGGGAATGTCCAGCCCCCTTTGTAAAGCCATACCGCATATCGGTGCAGTGTTCCGATTTCAGGGCGCAATGGGAAAGCCAGCGGGATATGCCCGATGCCCCGGGCCTTGAAATGCTCGGTTATTTTCATACAGGAAGCAAAAAAGCTGTCCCAGTCCTTCAGGTCTTCGCTGTGAATGCCAACGGTATCCAGTATTTTTTGCTTTGCCATTAAAACATAAGCTTCAGATGCAAAAGGGACGGCATATACGGTTCCATTCACCCGGGTCACATCATCAAGCCATGGTGCAAGAAATGGCCTCATTTCAAAGGAACGGGGCACAGGTGCCAGATATTTCAAGTAGCTGAGGGTATGTACCCATGTGGTTCCGGTGGAGAATATGTCGGGTGCGGAGTCGTTTTTAAAGGCATCAATAATGGTATCAAATGCCCTGTTCCAGGTCATCAGCCGAAGTTCCGCCTGAAATGGAAGCTCTTGCTCCAGACGCTTCAGCTGCTGAGACATATATTGCGATTCCAGTTCAATATTTGATCCTATCAGCCATATCTTCAGTGTGGTACGCCCCAGTTCAATCACCTTCAATTAAATCCATAATCTCGTTTACCGGTTGTTCAGCTTGCAACCGTTTAGCACCTTCAGAATCCCATGAAACCACAATATCGGTTACAGGTTGTCTGAGTTTTTCCGTTTGTTAATTATATACCAAGGTTTCGAATGCAGTTAACAAATATTTCAGTCTTTTGGAATGAGAGAAAAAATCCCTCTCCTTTTCAGGGGATTGTTGAAGCATAACTTCCACTGATTCATTTTCAGGGCATTCCATAGCGGCAAATGCCCTGAAAATAAAGTTGAAGTAATCGTTCAGCCACCCTTCAGGAAGGGATTTCAATGATGACCGGTAAAATCATGGGTTTTCTTTTCGTTTTCTGATACAGGTAAGAGCCCAAATCATCCTTTATGCCATTTTTAATGGCGGTATACCCGTTCTTACGCTTTGCCAGATATTTTATCAGCGATTCCTTTGTCATGTCCCGGATTTCATCTATCAGTGATTCCGACTCCTTCACATAAACGAAGCCCCTGGATATAACCTCTGGCTCGGTAATGATGTTTCCCTCGGTATTCACTGTTACGACGACGACAATCAGGCCATCCTCGGACAAATGCTTCCGATCCTTTAAAACCACATTGCCGACATCACCGACACCAAGCCCGTCAATCAGAATGCTTCCTGCCTGAACCGAACCGGTGATTTGCGCGCTCTTCTGGGACAACTCCAGCACCTGCCCGTTTTCCATCAGAAAAATGTCTTCCTCCTGCATTCCCAACGACTGCGCCAGGTTTGCGTGCTGCTTCAGGTGGCGGAATTCGCCGTGTACCGGCATAAAAAACTTCGGCCGAACAAGGCGGTGAATCAGCTTCAGTTCTTCCTGCCGGGCATGCCCCGAAACATGAACCTCCGCCAATGCTTCATAGATGACATTGGCGCCCTGCTTGAACAAATCATTGATGACGCGGGATACAAACTTCTCATTGCCCGGAATGGGGCTGGCGGATATGATAACCAGGTCTCCTTTTTCAATACCAACCTTTCGGTGAGTAGCGGAGGCCATTCTCGTCAGGGCCGACATGGGTTCACCCTGGCTGCCGGTGGTGATCAGCACAATTTGCTCATCGGGCAGCTTTTGAATTTTTTCAATATCCAGCAACACATCGGAAGGGATATTCAGATACCCCAGCTTCATCGCAGTTTTGACGACACTCACCATGCTGCGGCCGCTTACCGCGACCTTTCGCCCGAATTTTACGGCAGAATTGACGATCTGCTGAATTCGATGGATGTTTGAAGCGAAGGTAGCCGCAATAATCCTGGATTTAGCGTCCTTAAACACCGTGTCCAGTGTTTCTCCAACCGTTCTTTCGCTCATGGTATATCCGGGACGTTCCACATTGGTGCTGTCGGCCATCAGCAGCAGCACGCCTTTCTTCCCCAGTTCGGCAATGCGCGCCAGATCGATGGGCTCGCCCTCGATCGGCGTCTGGTCAATTTTAAAGTCCGATGTGTGCAGAACGACACCCACCGGTGAGAAAATTGCCAAAGCGACAGAATCGGCGATACTGTGCGTGGATCGGACGAATTCCACCTTGAAAACGCCCAGTTCAATGGTTTCGCCGGCTTTAACCTTTTTCAGTTCGGTATCGCTCTGCATCTGGTGCTCGATCAGTTTATTCTCGATCAGCGCCAGGGTCAGTTCAGTTCCGTAAACGGGAACCTTCACCC
>JAEZBW010000414.1 GCA_023426765.1 Bacillota bacterium | reverse complement strand
GTACATCGTCGAGCAGTCTTGCGATAACGCTCAGCCTTTCGAATATCTCCCTGCACCAATCATTCATTGGGATACGCATGCCATTCTGCCGGTAAAGCACCAATCCCTCCTTCCTGCCTTCAAGGGCAACAAGGTGGTGGTTTCTTGTCAGGAGCTTCATTTCCTCTTCCTGCATGGGCTTACTTTGCTCAAACAGACAGAACAGTTTGAAAATATGTAGAAACCGCATTTCATTCAGGCTTATACCTTCCTTTTCAAAAGGGTTCAAGTCCAGAATTCTGACTTCTGCATATTTCACCCCTCTGCTTTCCAAAGCATCCAATTGGCTTTCTCCTATCTCTGTAACCTGCTTCAGGCGAATGGGAGAGTAGAACTCGCTTTCCTTTTGTAAAATGTTATAGTTCAGCTGAATCTGCGCTCCGTTCCTGAACAAACCTATCTTTTCAAACCTCCGGCTGCGAATTGCCATAAGTCTGCGGATATCCTGAATATACGCTGATTTTGAATTGTATGATACACCATACCTTCCCCGTAAAGAATCTGAGTAACCGAAGCGGCTTACCCTGAGTGAGGTGGCATATTGTTCGTAGCTGCCCACAGGATCACAGCATTCCGGGCAGCATTGCCTGATTTTTTCAAGCTCCTGAAACACTGCGGGATAATAGAATGGATCAAAGGAGGGAGAAGCTCCGAACAAATAAACCAGCAGCCATCGATACCGCAAAAAATTTCTTGCGAATGAAAAATATATGGCATCAACAAATTCCTGCTTTTGCTTATTCGCAGCAAATCGCGCAAGCAGGGTATCCATCAGCTTTTCACCAAATGAAAAGTTATAATGGATTCCTGAAATCATCTGTATTTTCTTTCCGTACCGGTTTGCCAGCCCTCGTCTGTATATTTCCTTTTCCCTGCCTCCGGATGAATCGCTAAACCTTGCAATTGGGATTGCATCATCTTCGGGCAATGCAGGCGGCATACTTAACGGCCACATATACTCGTCTTTTAGTTCCCTTTCAACCTGTTCGTGAAGAAATTTAAGATAGTGGTATGTTTCTTCGATAGAACGGAAGGGTGGAGTAATCAGCTCCAGCTGGCTTTCAGAAAAATCTGTTGTTACCTGGCCATTGTAAACCTTGCTGTGAAAAACTGGTGGGTGTGGGGACAATGCAAGCTTACCGTCTGCTGTGACCCTCTGGGCTTCCCGCTCAATCCCCCAGCTGCCGCCTGACAATTGTTCCGCCAACAAACCTGAAAACATACCGGAAATTTGCTTAAAATCCCATAACATAAAACCCGCTCCGACAACCATTTTGTGATCTGACTGACACATTTTATAACAACGGAAGCGATTGCTTGCAATCGCAACACACCGTTATATCGAGGCGGGAGATATGCTCGCCGCCTGATTAAGGTAATTGGTACCCGCCACCTATAGAGGTGGGGGACATCGGGCCTCGTTATACTGATAACAAGAGTTTTATTCCCATTGTTTTATAACACTCGAACTCTATATCAAAAAAATATCTACTTTAAGAAATTTTGTATCAATTTCACCGCTTCCATATTGATTCTGCACATATGGCTTTGGCCTTTCCGGGTACTGAAAATTAAGCCTGCATTCTGCAGCTCCTTGAAGTGGTGTGAAATCGTAGACTTCGACAGGTTCATACAGCAGCAGGCTTTGGTAAAGCATTTCTCCATGCCATCCGCAAAGGTGAACCCCTCTTCGCCGTTGTTTTCGTTTTGGCACCACTCGTACAGGCTTTTAAACAAATAGAGTCTCTGCTCACAGGATAGAGCTTTAAAGATATTGGCTGCGTTTAATTCTTTCATAGTTCTATGATAATCGAACAGTATAAAAATGTCAATCCCCCATATTGAAAAAAATTCACAATCAGAATCCTGGCATTAAGTTCAAAAGAATCAGCCGGTGTGACCCGGCTGATTCTGCTTTTCAGAAAATGAATGCTTTTTTGAAAAAAAGAAAGTATACGATGCAAGCGAACCGATGTATCCAGAAAATTACCATCGTTACCGAATCGGGCAAACCCCGTTTTCGCAGCCCGCCTCAAGATCACGGGCGGTTGTCTCATGCTTTTCATACTCTGTCAGCAGGGATGGAATAAACGGTCTCATGGCTGAAACTCTCCGGTTATATTCCTCCTCCGTTATTCCTTCATACGGCAGCAGAGGATAAAAGCTGTCGTCAAGAGCCAGGAAGGATACGGCCACCACATCGTCCCAGTTATCGTACAGCCAGTCCTCAACGGCCTTCCACTCATCAGCCTTCACTGTTACGGTGATGGACGCGTTGTGATCCACATAGTTCTTCATGAACCTGCGGTAGGTTTCAAGCTGCTCCAGGGCTGAAACCTCATATTTCGTGCGGCGCACGGGAGACTTCTGCGGGAACTCGACGACCTTGACCGTACAGGCTGCCGGATCCTGGCCGTTTTCTGGAAGCACCGGGTACCCCAGCCGTTCACACACCTTTACCAGCGGATCGTTCGCATTGATTCTGATCCTTCTGATAAAGAAACTGGAATGAGAATGATGCAGTCCGCTGGACACTCCGGGCAGCAAGGATAAAGTCCCTTCAGGTTTAATCGTGCAAATCAGCAGAGGATGAGGGATGCCAAGTTCATCCGCATATCTTTCAGCCTCTGCATGGGCAGCATTCCTTAGTTGTTTCAGCAGCTCCGCTTCCTCTTCCGATGAATACTCCAGGCTGCTGACGGCGTCCTGCCAGCCGGTAAGACTGACACCCAGAAGCCTGTCCTTTTTTTGCACCCTGTCCCATTCATGCAGTTCCAGCTCAAGGCATGTCATCCGAATCCCTGCGCGAACCGAAAGACGCTGAGCTTCCAGTAAACCTTCCAGATCCAGGTGGCCTTCCTTCACGAATGCGGCGACATTCAGCGTGGTCAGGTTGCAAAGACCCCGATCCCGCAGCAGAATTTCAGCACAGGGATTTACACCTTCAAAGTCAGCCCTTCTTTTCCGGGCTGCCTGGGCGTTGATAAAGCCCGGCTCACCGCTGAGCTTCATCTGGGTAATCTGCCAGTGCAGCTGTTCCCGTGTGGGCTTTGTTTCATAAAATATTGAGTTGTTGCTCAGCTTGCGATGCGAGATGGCCTTGTTTTCAGTCCACTGGTTATGTTCATTGACGTAATAAAGCTGCGATTTTGCCTGGATGCATTCCTCATCATCAGCATCAATGATGCCCACCTCTGCCGTTCTTCTGACCCCTCCGACGACCACATTCTCACCGATAATATTGCAAATGTCCAGACAATGGATGGGACGAAGCCTGCATTTGCTTATTCCTTCCTCCAGCCCAAGCCTGTTGATGACCGAAGTAATCTTCTCAAACATGACCTTCAGGCTTTCGTGTCCGCTGGCGGTGCCGCCGAAGCGTTTCAGCCTTTCGCCCTTTGGCCTGACGTGATTATAGTTCAGTACGATCTTCGCAATTTTCTGATAGCGATGGCTGTACATGATCTCCAGGAAGAAGTCCAGGGCCTGCGTCCAGCCTTCCTTGCTGTCCCCCACGGTGATCATGGCGGTATCTCCGTCAAAACTTAAAGCCGTGTTGTCCTGCCTTTTGCTTGCAGGAAGGGGGCGGTAATACTCATGAATTACATGGAGATTGGTTCGGATTGCCGGCAGCTTTTCCACATCGGTTTTCAGCACCCTGAAACCGACGCCTGTCCCGATCATCAACAGATAAAACAGCTCGGTGAACTTGCTGAAATCATCCATCACACAAAATGCACAGTTGTAGTTTCCGGTACCGTACTCATTTGAAATTTCTGTTCCGCCCAGCCACAGGGTTCTGCCGCTAAGGAACTGCCTGAGGCTGAAAATATTCTCATACAGTTTTTCCGCCTCTTCCCGTGTGGTACCCTCTGTTAGTGAACAGTTATAATCAACCGCCCTGGCTGCAGTTTCCCACCAGTATTCTCTCCGCTTTTCCTCCGGCAGCCATCGGGAATAGGTTCTGTAATATACGAATTCCCCCAACGGGTTCATTCCGGTAAGGCCATGCTTGTACTTTGCCAGGAAATCCTCGGTTAAGAGCTTGTATTGATTCCGTGTGGCACGGGTAAGATTTCTCTGTTTGCGGTACAATATGTACTTTTTCGCCGCTTCTTTATGAACGGAGGCCATCAGCTGCTCTTCTACGAGATCCTGAATCTGTTCGACGCTTTTGATCCCTCCGTCTTTTTTCACCTGTTCTTCGACAAGTTGGGCGATTTGATGGGAAATGGCCTCATCCACCCCCAAAAGGGTTTCAACCATTGCCTTATGAATGGCATTGATAATTTTGTCCTGCCTGAAATCAACGATTCTGCCGTCCCTCTTCTGTACCTTCATCCCTTACCTCCCCTGGAAAACCAATATATTGGGTTCGGTTTTCTCCTATTGTACTATATATAGAGAAATCATACCAATAAACGCCGCAGCAAGATGTGATTCCGATCACATTTCGTCGTTTTTATCCGAAAGTAATGTGAAAGAATTTACACATTATTCATAGATGCGTAAAACTTTATACTTACAATGTTTACAATATCACATGAGAACATTCAACGAAACCACCGGTTTATCCGGTTTTACGTTTCTTCAATCAGGAGGATTTGAAAATGGAACAGACAGCCACCCTGGATGGGAATAAACTCATCCGCCAGGCCAGAGAAGAAATCAATAAGGTGATTATCGGTCAGGAATATATGATCGACCGCATTCTGACCGCCCTGATAACGGGAGGCCACATTCTGCTGGAAGGCGTTCCGGGGCTTGCGAAGTCCCTGGCTGCAAGCACCATCGCGAAGGTTACCGGTGTTGAGTTTAAACGGATACAATTCACGCCTGATCTGCTTCCTGCCGATATTCTGGGAACTGAAATCTATAACCAGAAAACCGGTGATTTCATTATTAAAAAGGGGCCCATTTTCTCAAATATCATTCTGGCCGATGAAATCAACCGTGCCCCGGCCAAGGTGCAGTCGGCGCTGTTGGAAGCCATGCAGGAACGACAGGTGACAATCGGTGAAACCACCTATGCCCTGGAGAAGCCGTTTATCGTGATCGCCACCCAGAACCCCATCGAACAGCAGGGCACTTATCCGCTGCCCGAAGCACAGCAGGACCGGTTCATGATGAAGCTGAAAATTCAGCATCCCAATCGGGAGGAAGAAAAAAGAATTATCGAGCGTTTCTCGCTGGAACAGGCTGAAGCGCCGGAAATTCATGAGGTCTTCACCCACGAAAACATTTCCGAACTGCAGAAGCAGGCTGACAGCCTTTATGTGGATGATAAAATAAAGAACTACGTCCTGGATATCATCTTTAAAACCAGACAGCCCTCGAACTACATCACCTGCGGCGCTTCGCCCCGTGCCTCGCTGAATTTGATAAAGGCCGCGAAGGCAAGGGCTTTTCTCGAAGGCAGAAGCTATGTTGTTCCGGATGATATCAAAGCTATCGTTTATGATGTGCTGCGCCACAGGATTTTGCTGTCCTATGAAGCGGAAGCCGAGAATATCACCCCGGAGATGATCATCACGGAGATTTTGGAGCAGGTAAACCTACCGTGAGTCATTCAGGACGGTTCTATTTGATATAGAATTTATGTAAACTATCATGAATTGGTTGATATAAGCTTAAATCATCCGGAAGTGTTCCAGTGACTCACTCAAAGGAGAGCGTATGATTTCGGGAGACATGATCAGAAAGATTCGTAGAATTGAAATAAAGTCCGGCAAGCTGGTGGAAGAGGTTTTTTCGGGCGAATACCGTTCGGGCTTCCGGGGCCGCGGAATTGAATTTGACGATATCCGTCAGTACATTCCCGGGGATGATGTGCGCAATATCGACTGGAACGTGACCGCCCGGCATAACAGGGA
>JAEZBW010000363.1 GCA_023426765.1 Bacillota bacterium | reverse complement strand
ATGTATGCCTGGAATTACACAGCCAGAAGGCTAACAAGAAACAGCTGCTGGCCGAACTGCAGGCTACCATGGAACTGGGTGTTCCTAAAATCACTGAAATGGAAAGCAAGTACAATGAATATATCCAACTTCGCGGCGAGCTGACCGGTTACTGCATCAATGTAAACGAGCCGGTGCTGCCATCCGGGCTTTCTCCCATCAATATTTACGGGAAATTGATGAAGCTGGCAAAGCGGATTGAAAAAACCGGCCTGCAGCTTCCAACCATTAAAATACCGGACATCGATAAACTGAACGACATCGAGTACGAGGCAAAAGCCTTAAAGATTAAAGAGCTGCAGAAGCATATCCAGAAGATGGGGGTCCCGAAAAAGCATCCCTGGTATGGTTCGGCGTTAAATATGGTTTTACCCGCCAAAAAGGAAGCCGTTCAGGGAAAAGTGAACCTCATGCTGTCCAGCCTGGAGAATTTCCTGTTTGTTCTGGAGGAGGTTCGTGCGCTGCTTCATATTCAGGCAGACAAGGCCGACGATGTTCAAAAAGCGGTTTCAACGCTGGAATTTTTCCTGAAAAAGCCCGATATTGCTGGGTTTATCGTCACAAGCCCCCGCTGGCTGCACGAAGCGCAGGATCTGACAAAGCTGATTGCCGATGGCATCCGCATGAAAGAAATCTTTGCCCGGAATCAAAACCTCATTATGGATGAGCTATATGGGCAAAACATTCTGGAGACCAGGCAAATCCTCGCAGCAAACCAGGGCAAACTCCTGAAATTTCTGTCCGGCGATTTCAATAAGGCATCGAAAATCGTGGACGGTTATCTGAAAACGCCGCAGAAGCTTGCCATTGAGAAAAAAGTTGCCATCCTTGATGATGTGCTGGAATTCAACCGGTTACGGCAAAGTATAGACAATACGCTTCCGAGGTTCCAGGAATTGTTCCCCGGCCACGCCAGGGGAAGCTGGGATACCGACTGGGCCTTTGTAAAACGCGCATCCGATTTCATTCTGCAGCTGCATCAAGGGGTTCAAAGCGGCCAATTCATTCAGGAAATCATGCCCATGATCCATGATACCGGCCTGATGGCACAGGCTGTTAAACTTCTGCCGTCGTTAAAGGACAGCCTGGCTCAGTTCACCGAAGCCTGCAAGCAGTTTAACATCGAAGCCGCAATGAAGCCCGGAATGGGTACAAACGATCAAACCGACGAGTTCTCGATTCTTCAGGAGAAAATGGAACGATGGAGGGATGGCATTGAATCTATTTTTGACATCGGTTCCTTCAACCAATATGCCGAAGAACTGGCCCAAATCGGGCTGAAAGAGCTATTAGAGCTGTCCGAGGTCTGGAAGTATGCTGATGAGTATCTTTTGGATGTGTTTGAGAACGAGCGCTGCCAGGCTCTTCTTGCCAAAGCATACAGCGAAAGGCCCGGCCTGACCCGCTTTGACAGCACGCAGCATCGGCAGAAAATCCAACGATTCAATGAACTGGACTGTCTGTTTATGAACCACAATATCCCCAGGCTTTTATATGAGCATTGGGAGAACAAGCCCAAGGCCGGACAGGGCCAGCAGGGCCAGATGGGCGTTTTGTTAAGAGAATTCCAGAAGAAGGTCAGGCATATGCCTATCCGCAAGCTGATGACCAAGGCCGGCCTTGTCATTCAGGCGTTAAAACCGGTGATGATGATGAGTCCATTGTCTATCGCCAACTTTATCGAGCCCGGGCAGCTCAGCTTTGACATGGTGGTATTTGATGAAGCCAGCCAGGTAAGGCCGGTAGAGGCATTTGGTGCGCTGATGCGCTCCAGGCAAGCCATCGTTGTCGGCGACAGCCAGCAGATGCCGCCCACAAGCTTCTTTGACAAAGCCATCGATGCGGCGGATATCAGTGAAGAAGAGGATTACGTAGGTGATGTGGAAAGCATTCTGGGCCTGTTCCTGGCACAGAACGCGCCCCAGCGCATGCTGCGCTGGCATTACCGCAGCCGTCATGAGTCCCTTATTTCCGTATCCAACAAGGAGTTTTACAATAATAAACTGGTGGTTTTCCCATCCAGCACCTACTCCACCGAAAACATGGGCCTGGTGTTCCATCATCTGAAGGATACGGTTTATGATCGGGGGAACACGCAAACAAATCCCGAAGAGGCAAAGGTTGTTGCCGATCATGTCATGCGCCATGCCAAGGAGCATCCCGAGCTGACACTGGGCGTCGCCGCATTTAGCATGCAGCAGATGCAGGCCATCATCGATCAGCTTGAAATCCGCAGAAGGCTGGATCCTTCCGCCGAAAGCTTTTTCCAAAACCACAAGGACGAGCCGTTCTTTGTGAAGAACCTGGAAAATGTACAGGGGGATGAGAGGGACATTATTTATATCAGCATCGGCTACGGCCGCGACAAGGACAATATGCTGCCGATGAGCTTCGGGCCCCTGAACCGTGACGGCGGGGAGCGCAGGCTGAACGTTTTAATTACGCGTGCCCGGCAGAAATGCGAAGTTTTCTCCAATATCACCGGAGATGATATCGATTTAACCCGCACAGCGTCAAGGGGTGTTGCTTGTTTGAAGACCTTCCTGACCTATGCGGAAAAGGGAACGCTGGATACTCCAAGAGAGACCGACAGAGAGGCTGAATCCGAGTTCGAGCTTCAGATTTACGACATGCTGGTTCAAAAGGGATACACGGTACATCAGCAGGTTGGTTGTGCAGACTTTTATATCGACCTCGCAGTTGTCCATCCCGATAATTCCGGACAATATCTGTTGGGGATAGAGTGCGACGGCGCTTCCTATCACAGCGCCCGCTCGGCCAGGGATAGGGATCGCTTACGACAGAACGCACTGGAGCGCAAAGGATGGAATATCTACCGTATCTGGAGTACCGACTGGTTCAGAAGCCCGAACACTGAAATTGAAAAACTGGAACAATATATGCAGAAGCTGTTGCAGGGTACGGCACCGGCTAAAACGGCACAGACAGCAGAGCAGGCTCCGGTAATGGTTGAAAGGGTGGACGTTACTGTATCGGAAGATCTGGATGCATATGAAGCTGAGCCTTATGCGCTGTATCAGGGAAGGGAAGTCAGCGACGAAATGATTTATCAGCCGGCGTTCCTTGCCAAGCTGGTATATGATATCCTCTGTGTGGAAAGCCCGATGCACAGGGATGAGCTGGTTCGCCGGGTACTGGGGCTGACTGGCCTGACCCGGGCGGGAACGAAAATTCAAAGCGCTTTTGATGTTGCCATCGGCCACAGTGTCAGACGGGGGATCGTGGAGCAGCGGAGAGATTTCCTGTATTGCAAGGGATATGACATCAGGCTGCGGTCCAGAAGTAACCTGCCTGCCGCCAGCAGGAAGCTGGAATATATTCCGCCCGAGGAAATTGCGCTGGCGATTAAAACCGTGATAAAAACAAGCTTTGGCATGCTGCAGCAGGAGATACCCATTAACGCAGCGAAAGCGCTGGGCTTTACAAGAACCACCGAGGATATGATCGCAAAGGTGACCGCTGTGCTGCAGCAGATGGAACAATCAGAAGAAATCAAAAAGCAGGGCGACACCTACATCGTCGCCTAAGCCACTGGGGACAGGTACCTTGGCTCAATTTGACCATTGGGCGGGGCCCAGGTACCTTGGCTCAATTTAACCACTGGGCGGGGCCCAGGTACCTTGGCTCAATTTAACCACTGGGGACAGGTACCTTGGCTCAATTTGACCATTGGGCGGGGCCC
>JAEZBW010000344.1 GCA_023426765.1 Bacillota bacterium | reverse complement strand
CCATACCCCTGTACGCAATGGATTCCGAAATCCTGAAACCCCTGAACCACCTGGGGATCAACTGCAGCGCCTCCGCTGATAAACAGCCGGATCGAACCGCCGAAGTTTTCAATAATGGTTTTAAACAGTTTTCTGCGTATATCAATTCCAACAGCCTTCAGGGTTTTACTGATCTTCAGGCCAAGCTTCAGCTTCTTCAAAAGCTTCGGATCCTTTGCGGCCTGATCCCAGATCTTCTTGTACATCGCTTCAAGGATAAGCGGCACGCCCAGCAGAATAGTGGTTTTGGACTCCTTCAGGTTTTTGACGATATGCCTTAACCCTTCACAGAAAGCAATAGAACAGCCCCTGTACATCTGACATAAAAAGCCGCAGGTGCACGCATATGTATGGTGAAGCGGAAGAAGCAGCAGGAACACGTCGTCCGGCCCAATATACAGCATGGAGCACATGTCCATCAGATTTGAGCAAATATTGCGGTGAGAAAGCATAACGGCCTTTGACTTGTCGGTCGTGCCCGATGTGAACAGAAGAATGCTCATGATCTCCTTGTCGATCGGGGCATCGATAAAGCTTCTGTCCCCTTTTTCAACAAGTTCATACCCTTTTTTCAGAAGCGCCTGATAGGAATATACCGAATCGGTTGATTCTTTGATATCCATCGATATACGGTATTTCAGGTTGGGAACATCATCGGCGATGGATTCGACATCACCGGTTTTTGCCGCGGAATAGAAAACCGCATCTGCCCTGGACCGAAGCAGCAGGCTTTTCAATTCAGCGATTGGCAGTTCCTTGTCGAGCGGCACGACGACCCCTGTTCCATTCACCGTCGCAAGATAGGTGACTGCCCATTCATAACGGTTTTCACTGATGATGGCGATTCTGCTGTTGGACAGGCCAAGATTCATCAAAGCCGTTCCCATCGCGTTCACATCATCACGGAACTGCGTATAGGTGATGGGTTTGTACGGCCCTCCCTCTTCGGTTTTCACCAGAAAAGCCGTATCATTGGCAAACAGCTTTGCGCTGCCGTCCAGCATTTCTTTTAATGTTTCGATCTTCCGGACCTCGTATAATGGAATATCCTTCATTAAAATCACCCCTGATCCCTTCTATTATCCGAAGAATGCTTCTGTCCTGTTATGAACAGTCCCGTATAATAATCCCGTTCATTCTGTGAGGCTGGATTTTTTGCGTTAAAAACATTATAACAGTGTTCATCCTACATTTCCATAGTTTGTACCAGTTTAAAAATTACAGGGCAGAAAAGTATTTACTACTGCACATACTCCGCCAGATGATCCAATTTCAGAATTTTAACCGTCGACAGATGAAAATCAATCAGCCCCTCGTCGCGCATGCGGCACATTTCCCTTGACATCGAGGGTCTTGAAACATTCAGAAAATCTGCAAGCTCGGTCCGGTTCATGGGTAACATGAAAATAGATTTCCCGCTTTTTTTATAGATCTCCCAAAAGTATGTGCACAATTTCTCACGCATGCCCTTAATGGACAAATACTCAACCTTGCGGTTCAGCCGGAGGGCTTTTTCTGAAACAATCTTCAGCATGTTGGCGGTCATCTGGCGATGAAAAAAGCAGGCCTGGAAGCATCTGCCCACAATTTTATCCGGAGGAATGAAAAGGATGACTGAATCCTCCTGTACCGCAATGGTAGCAGGCCACCGTCTTTCATCCGCAAACAGGGCCATTTCGCCGAACATTTCCCCGGGTGAAAGGATATGCATGATCATCCGGATGCCATTCGCATTCTCCTTCTGAACAGCCAGACACCCCTCCAGCAGAATACCCAGCCCTTCCATCGGTTCCCCCCATCGGGCGGCAATTTCACCTTTTTTATATGCAGCCGTGCGTGGGGTTAAACACTCCAGCATGGTTTTAATATCATGTATGTTAATATCCTCAAACAGTCTGGAGCGCTGTAAAACTTCGTACCATCCATCCAGCAAAAAACTTCACCTCAGTGTAGCCATAGCTACCGATTGTTTGCTTTCATTATATTACAATAGGCAAGGTTCGTAAACAGTATCCATTTTATCAACGAACGGGACAGGCAATCGGGGGTCTTTACCAAATGAGCCGGATGGTTCATAAAACGACGTAAACCCGGTGTTGCCCATCCAAAGGAGCTTCACATACAGTGAGAATCCTTAACCCGAAAATCAATAAAGTATGGAGGAATAGATGATGTCAATGTTTTGCTTTCAATGTGAACAGGCAGCCGGCGGAAAGGGCTGCACAAAAGTCGGAGTTTGCGGAAAATCGGCAGTGGTATCCAACAGCCAGGATGAGTTAACCTGTGCACTGGTTGGGCTGGCCAGGGCTGCAAAAGGAACCGGTGCCGGGGAAATGGCCAATAAACTGATGGTTCAATCCCTGTTTGCAACAGTGACAAATGTTAATTTCGATGATGCAGGCATCCACGAAATGATTACACTGGTTGCCCGGGAAAAACAAGCCCTTGGCGGTGCAGCCGATATGGATCCTGCAATGCTGTGGCAGGGTGATCCCGATATCGTTTCTCTGCGTTCCACCCTCCTTTTAGGGATGAGAGGAATGGCAGCTTACGCATATCATGCTTATGTACTGGGCAAAGAAGATGCCGACGTAACCAATTGGTTCTTTAAGGGCATGAAAGCTCTTGGAGAAGAACATACTGTGGAGCAGTGGCTGGATTTGCTGATGGAATTCGGAAATGTGAACCTGAAATGCATGGCGCTGCTGGATGAAGCCAACACCTCGGCATATGGGCATCCGGTACCGGTTAAGGTGACCACCGA
This sequence comes from Bacillota bacterium, assembly GCA_023426765.1. Lineage (GTDB taxonomy): Bacteria > Bacillota > Clostridia > DSM-8532 > DSM-8532 > JAAYJG01. The sequence goes on along the minus strand of JAEZBW010000344.1, from coordinate 354 downwards.
TGTGGAAAAAGGCCCGTTCATCGTTGTTTCCGGCCATGATCTGCTGGATCTGAAACAGCTGCTGGAACAAACCGAGGGCAGAGGCATCCATATCTATACCCACGGGGAAATGCTCCCTGCCCATGGTTATCCGGAACTGAAAAAGCATTCCCATCTAAAGGGCAATTTCGGAACTGCCTGGCAAAATCAGCAGAATGAATTTAACAACATTCCCGGAGCATTTCTGTTTACAACAAACTGCCTGATGCCTCCCAGAGCATCTTATGCCGACAGGGTGTTTACCACGGCTGTTGTCGGGTACCCAGGACTGAAACATATCCCGGATGGTGCTGACGGTGTTAAGGATTTCACACC
>JAEZBW010000329.1 GCA_023426765.1 Bacillota bacterium | reverse complement strand
CCCGTGGCTCCCCTGCGGGCCGCCGAATATGGTTTGTGTACGACTACCAGGATACCCCCGACTTTATCAGGGTAACTGAAATTACCGGCCTGCCCTCCGCCGCAAGCGTGGGAACCCCCCTGACCCTGACCGGAACGGTGGTGCCGGGCGACGCGCAAAACAGGGACATTGACTTTGGAATTTCAGAGAATGATGGGGGTACAGGAGCGCAAATAGATGGAAACACCTTCACCGCGCCCCATGCGGGAACGGTCTGGGTGAATGCCTTCATTGAAGACGGATTAGGCGATGGTTGGCTCTACCATCAGCCGTTTAAAATCACGGTAAGCGCCGCGGGCGTTACCCCGACTGCCTACACCGTCGCCGTAACCAACGGCACGGGAAGCGGTTCCTACGTGGCAAACGCTGCCGTTTCCATTGCCGCCAATCCCGCGCCAAGCGGCTGGCGATTCAAGGAATGGAGCATCACCCCGGCGGTGACCTTTATGGAAGGCACAGCCACCAGCCAGACGGCGAAGTTCGCCATGCCCGCCCAGACGGTTGCGGCAACGGCGATATATGAGCCAATTCCCGCCGCCGTAACCTCTGTAACCGTCAATCCCACCCAGGTAACGGTGCAGATAGGCGCAGGCTATCAATTCAGCGCGACGGTAGCGGGGGAGAACAACCCGGCCCAGAGCGTAACGTGGAGCGTTTCCGGCAACAGCAGCGCCGGGACCGTCATCAACGCCGGTCTGCTGACTGTCGGCGCTGACGAGACGGCGGAGGAACTAACCGTTACCGCCCAATCGACAGTTGACACAGGCAAATCCGGCACGGCAGCCGTCACCGTAAGCGTAGACGCGCCACCCGAAGCCACCGTGACCTCCGTAACCGTGACGCCGGGCACAATCACCCTGGCCAGAGGCGGCTCCCACACCTTCAGCGCAATGGTAACCGGTGTGAACAACCCAAGCCCGAGCGTAACATGGGCCGTATATGACAATAACAGCGCCGGCACCGCCATCACCGCGGGCGGTCTTTTAACGGTTGCCGCCGGTGAAACGGCCCACGCGCTTACCATAAGGGCCACATCCACGGTGGACACAGGCAAGTCCGGCACGGCGGCTATAACGGTAATCCAGCCGGCGGCGCAGTATGCCGTCACCGTAAACGGAAGCTATGCTTCCCAGAGCGGCGCGGGCAGCTACCCGCAGGGCGCCGCCGTTACCGTCAGAGCCGGCAGCCGCAGCAATTACACCTTTGCGGGCTGGACCTCCCCGGACGGCGTGAGCTTTGCCAACGCAGGCAGCGCTACAACCACCTTTGCCATGCCCGACAAGAATGTGACCGTTACGGCCAATTGGAGCTATAACGGCGGCAGCGGAGATACCGGCGGCAGTACCCCTGTTCCGTCCTCAACGCCTACGCCTACGCCTGCTCCGGCGCAGCATCATGCCGCGATTACCGGAGGCGGTATGTCGGAAGCCAGCCTGACGGTAGAGGTGGACGCCGCCGCGGGCAATGCCTCTATAAACCTGGAAGCCCTGGCATCAGAGCTTTTCACCCGGGATGAGGCCGCTGTCATTCGTATACCGGCCATCGATGGAGTAAACAGCTACACCCTGGGCGTTCCTGCCGGCACGCTGTCCCAAGGCCCGGAAAAAGGCGCCCTGACTCTGGAAACCCGGCTGGGCAGCATTACTCTGGCCGCCAACATGCTGACGGGGATGGAACAAGCCCAAGGGAAAGCCGCCGCCATCACCATCAGTGAGGGAGATAAAGACCTGCTGTCCGAGGATGTGAAGGCGGCCGTCGGCCACCGTCCCCTGGTGCAGCTCACCCTGACCCTGGACGGAGAGCGGGCCGCCTGGAACAATCCAGACGCCCCTGTCACCGTATCCATACCCTATACGCCGGTGGCACAGGAGCTTTTAAACCCCGAAAGCATTGTTATCTGGTACATTGACGGCAGCGGCAACGCGGTTTGCGTACCCAACGGACGCTATGACCCGGCAACCGGTACCGTCACCTTTACCACCACCCATTTCAGCTATTACGCCGTGGCCTACAACAAGGTAAGCTTCGGCGACGTGGCGGGAAATGCCTGGTATGGCAAGGCTGTGGCCTTTATCGCCGCCAGGGGGATTACCTCGGGCACAGGGAACGGAAATTACAGCCCCAATGCCAGGCTGACCAGAGGCGAGCTTATCGTCCTGCTGATGAATGCCTATGGCATAGCTCCCGACAAAAACCCGGCGGACAATTTCTCCGACGCGGGCAATACCTGGTACACAGGCCACCTGGCGGCAGCTAAAAGGCTGGGTATCTCCGACGGCATAGGAAACAACAGCTTTGCGCCGAACAGGGAAATCACCCGCCAGGAAATGTTCACCCTGATGTACAATGTTTTGAAGGTTTACGGAAAACTGCCTGAAACAGGCGACGGAAAGACCCTTTCCGAATTCGGCGATGCCGGCGATGTTGCCCTCTGGGCAAAGGACGCCACAGAGCTGCTTGTTGAAACGGGGATCATCGAAGGCGTTGACGGAAAGCTGTTCCCGGCGGATACCACCACCAGAGCGGAAATCGCCCAGGTGCTGTATAACCTTTTGTCTAAGTAGCATACGCGGAACAAAAAGAACGTTCCCGCGAAAGCAAAAAAGGCCGGTTCCCTTACGCCTCCAGGCGCAGGGGAACCGGCCTTTTTTTGTCGTCCCCCGTGTGTCTATCCTATGTAAACCGTGTCTTACGCAGGATATAATCCTTTTTCTGCGTGCAGAAAATTTCAAAGGCGCTGCCTTCGTTAAGCCCGAGGTGCTTGCGCAGCCTTGAAATGTTCACCGATACGATATGCTCCCAGTCCCCGGCCTCCACGCCCCATGTGCGGCGGTAAAGCTCGGCGCCGCTGACCCGCCGTCCCGCCGCCAGCGCAAGGCAGCAGAGCAGCTGAAGCTCCTTGGGCGGCAAAGAAATATTGCTGCCCTCCAGATCGACAGTACCCGAAAGAATATCGATGGAAAGGGGCGGCAGATCAATGCGTCCGGCAAAGCCGATTCCGGCCCGGCGAAGCTGGACGGCCACCCGTGCCCCCAAAACCGCAAGGTCATAGGGCTTGTGGATATAGTCGTCCCCGCCCTGCATCAATCCCTTTATCACGCTCTCGTTTTCATTTCTGCTGGTCAGAAAGATCACGGGGGCGTTTGTTTTTTGGCGAAGCTCGGTGCAAAAATCCCAGCCGCGGCCGTCGGGCAGCATCACATCCAGCAAGATCAGATCCGGCGTATGCTCCTCCAGCAGGAACCGGGCCTGATACAGCGTTGCCGCCACGGAAACCTCATAACCCTGACCCTCCAGATATTCGCGGTTAAAATCGCAAATATTCTGTTCATCCTCCACCATTAAAATGTGCGGCTTTCTCATGTTCTCCCTCCTTTGTCCTGCACCGGTTATACCATGAACTTTTTCACCTTGGCAAAAAATATTGCACGGGCATAAATTCCGCCGGAGACATATAATATCCTCGTTTACGAGGATATTATATCATAAAGTGACGTACTCCCACCACCTAAGAGGTGGGGGCTTCTTGGGACGTATCGGCTAACGCCGATATAATTACCAAGCTATCCCCATTCGTCC
>JAEZBW010000296.1 GCA_023426765.1 Bacillota bacterium | reverse complement strand
CATCCGCAACCCGGCGCTTTCTTCAGCAAGCCTTTCCTTTAAACCGGTGTAGCGTTCCTTCTCCGTTATATTTTGAACCATGCTTTTGATGGTTCCCGTATCCCCAACCAGAACAACCAGTTGTTTTGCCCGCGTAACTGCAGTATACAGCAGGTTTCGGCAGGTCAGCATCGGAGGAATGCCGGCCAGAGAGATCACAACGGCAGGAAATTCACTTCCCTGACTTTTATGAACGGTGATCGCATAAGACAATTCCAACTCATCCAGGTTTTCATAATCATACTCCACAATTTTTCCATCATCGAATAAAACGGTTAATGTATTGTTTTTAGGATCAATGGTGCGGACTATGCCCATGTCACCGTTAAACACACCTTCGCCGGCGGTCTGTTCGCCTTCATCGGAAGCGCTTCTCCAGGACAGGGTGTAGTTGTTTTTAATCTGCATGACCCTGTCCCCTTCCCGAAAAACCATATCCCGGCAGGCTTTTTCCTTTCGTGCGGCACCGGGGGGATTCAACCGGCCCTGAAGGGCTGCATTCAGGCTGAACACGCCTGCGGCCCCTTTTTTAGCAGGAGACAATACCTGGATATCCCTCATCGGATCAAGGCCGAACTTTTCCGGGATCCTGACGGTGCAAAGCTCTAAAACGGCTGCTGCTGCATCCTGAGGAACATTTCTGGGCACAAAGAAGAAATCCGAGTCGGGCAGATTCATTTCAGGGTATTCTCCTTTATTGATCCTGTGTGCATTCACAACAATCAGGCTTTCCTCGGCCTGCCGGAAAATCTGGTTCAGGCATATTACCTGAAGAAAGCCGCTTTCAATCATATCCGAAAGAATACGTCCTGGCCCAACCGACGGCAGCTGATCCGCATCGCCCACAAGCACCAGCCGTGTACCCGGCTTTATTGCCTTCAGCAGCGCATGCATCAGCAGGATGTCCACCATCGAAACTTCATCAATGATAATCATGTCTGCTTCGATGGGATCCTGCTCATTCTTTTTAAATTCCTTCTTGAATTCATCCTCTGCGTATATGGTTTCCAGCAGTCGGTGAATGGTTTTTGCCTCTTCACCGGTCGCCTCGGTCATTCTTTTGGCAGCCCTGCCGGTGGGCGCCGCTAAAACCACCTTCAGCCCTTCTTTTTGAAACAGCGCGATGATGCCCTTTATCAGCGTTGTCTTTCCCGTTCCGGGGCCGCCTGTCACAATCAGCATGCTGTTCGCCGCCGAAAGCCGGATAGCTTCAAGCTGCTTGTCTGCATATTGAACCTGCTGCTCGTTCTCAATCTCTTTCAGAACGCAGTCCAGATCACTGATTTCCTTTTCGGGCTGTGTCCGGCATAAAAGGCCGATTTTCCGGCAAACATACTGTTCCGCCTTGTAAAACGCCGCAAGGTACACCCGGTTTTCCTTTTCTTTATCAATATAGATGCTTTCTTCAAACATCATGTCTGAAAGTGCTTCCTCCACCGCCTTTGGTGCTGCCCCTAAAAGCTCGGAGGCATATTCAACCAGTGTGCCGGAAGGAAGATAGACATGACCGTTCTGCACCGCCCTGGAAAGAGCATATTTGATCCCGCTCTGCAAACGGAATTTGGATGAAGCATCAATTCCCATGGTAATCGCAACCCTGTCGGCCACTTTAAACCCGATATTGAATTCCTCGTCGGTCAGACGGTATGGGTTGCGGTTGATTTCAGAAATGGCTTCCTTGCCGAATTTCTTCCATAGCTTAATGGCAATGTTCGCCGAAATGCCATATTCCTGAAAAAACATGACGGTCTGACGAATCTGCTCCTGCTCAAGAAAAGCCTGTCCAATCCCGAGGGCTTTGTCGGCGCTGATTCCCTTGATTTTGGAAAGGCGCAGGGGTTCAAACTGCAAAATTCGCAGGGTTTCATCCCTGAAAGTGTCCACGATCTTTTTTGCAGTGGCCTCACCGATGCCCTTGATCACACCGGAGGAAAGATATTTTAAAATTGCGTCGGTTGTTTTCGGAAGACGCCGCTCACAGGTTTCCACCTTCAGCTGCTTTCCATAATCCTGATGAACCACCCATGAACCGCTTAGCAGGACAGTTTCGCCGACGCACAGACCCGGCATGCAGCCCACGGCGGTAACGACGCGGCGGCCCGTCCGCAGCTCACAGACCGTGTACCCGTTCTGTTCGTTGCAATAAATGATGCCTTCGATGATTCCTTCTATTTGTTCCAAAAAAAGATCCTCTCTTTAGTTTTCCTGCCAGGGTCGGGAGGAGATGAGAGGCTTGTGCAATTATGAATTGTTTTTACTTCCCACTCCGCAACTGTCTCCTCTGCAATCCATTCTACTCCAATTCACAGGTTCCAGCAAGACCAAACGGGGATACTCGCTGGAGAGTTTTTCTACCAGCGGCCGGTTCGGATCATTTTCTTCCAGCCTGACATACAGGCAGCCATCGGTCCCAAGCTTTTCGGATATTTCATCCAGAAAGATGCATCGGATTTTCCCTTCCAGACATTCATCTCCCGGCTTGGGGACAAGGCACAATTTACCCGAACACGCTCCGGTGCCGGCTTTTATCCTGATGACAATGTCACGAAGCAAGTGAAAAAAGCCATATACGGCGAACAGCGATATGATAATATATACAACCATATTTTTCACAGCCTTTGCATCTGTTCCAATATATTCTATGCAATGTAAATTTTTTTGTTATATCTGGTTGCTATTGTGGGTAAGTATAAGCAGATAGTACATACCGAATCACGGTGGGCATCACTGCAGGTTTCCATTTACCGGGCAGAAACTGCGCCGGCATTTATATCTACTCCTTTAAAACTATGATATTTCGGGTGTTAGGACGAAAGAGAAAAATCAAATTTTCATAAGAGAATCATTTGATTCCACCGCAGCAGATACGAAATACCTGTTGCCTCCAGGAAATTCTGTCGGGAACCTGAAGTGGATTCATTTTTCTTTGCCTGAAAAGTTGCCTGAATAAAGATCATTTGAGGTTTGATATGAGAAAGGTTTCTCTGGAAGAGCTGGCCCCCGGCATGAAGCTCGCAAAGGACGTCATTTTGGATGACGGACGCTTCCTGCTATTAAAAGGTTTTACCATCAAAAGCCGTTATCTGGATCGGATTCGGCATTATAACATACCATACCTGTTTATAGAGGATGAAATCGGCAAGCTTGAATTTTTCAGTGAAGAAGCGGTTTATACCGAAACCTTCCAAACCATCAAGAATGTGATGGAAAGTGTCCGTGATGGCGGCGCTATCAATCTTCCGGTTCTGAAAAGTACGGTGGACGGAATCGTCCAAAAAATTCTCAATGATGACAACGTTTTCATGAAACTGACGGGAATACGGGACATAGACAATTATACTTACCTGCATTCGGTGGATGTCTGCATTTACTCGGTCATCGCCGGTAAAAGCATGAACCTTCCGGAGGAGGAGATCCGTCAGCTGGCTCTGGGTGCGATTCTGCATGATATCGGCAAATGCAAAATTCCGTTGAGTATTCTGAATAAACCGGCAAGGCTGACAAAAAGCGAATACGAGATCATTAAGAGACATACCGATTTCGGCCATGAAATTGTCAGTAAAACCCCCGGCGTAAATCCAAACGTGTCCAATATTGCATTATACCATCATGAACACTGGGACGGTACGGGTTATCCGACCGGAAAAGCCGGCAGAAACATCGACCTGCTGGCCAGGATAGTCGCTGTGGCCGATGTTTATGACGCCTTGACGGCAAACCGGGTTTACCGCAAAAGGTTTATGCCCCACGAAGCTGCGGAATATATCATAGCCAATTCGTCCCAGCACTTTGATCCTGAAATTTTAAAGGTGTTTCTTGACAATATTGCCGTGTACCCGGCGGATGTCATTGTTCTGCTGAGTACCGGAGAAATTGCCCGCGTTGTGGAGGCGAAGGGGATGGTGTCCATTCGCCCCAAGGTTATGGTCATTACACGCAAGGAAGGCCCTCCGGTGCTTACCCCTTATGAGATTGATTTGGGGGAAAACACAAACGTTTCCATTGTTGATATTATAAGCTGACCGGATGAAAGGGCAGCTCTGACGGTTTCAAATCTTAAAAAAGCGACAAAAAGCGGTTATCACAGCCTGTCCGGTTATGATAACCGCTTTTTCAGCTTCATTCGTTCATCACACTAATCCAGCTTCACGCCGGATGTCTTCAACCCTGTCTGTTTTTTCCCAGGTAAAGTCTTCATCATCCCGGCCAAAATGCCCATATGCCGCTGTCTTTCTGAAAATGGGACGACGGAGCTTTAAATTCTGAATAATCGCTGCAGGACGAAGATCGAACAGCTTTCTGACGATTTGGGATATTCTTTCATCATCGAGTTTACCGGTTCCAAAGGTGTCTATCATAATGGACACAGGCTGCGCAACGCCGATGGCGTATGCCAGCTGAACCTCACAGCGACTTGCAAGGCCGGCGGCAACAATATTTTTTGCCACATGCCTGGCCGCATAAGCTGCCGAACGGTCCACCTTGGTCGGGTCCTTGCCCGAAAAAGCTCCGCCGCCATGCCGGCCCATTCCGCCATAAGTATCCACGATAATTTTTCGTCCGGTCAGGCCCGAATCTCCCTGAGGGCCGCCAATCACAAACCTGCCCGTAGGGTTGATCAGGTATTTGGTTTTATCATCCAGCAGCTTTGCCGGAATCACCGGACGGATAACCCTCTCAATAACATCCTTTTCGATGGTGTCATGATCCACCTCCGGGCCATGCTGTGTTGAAATGACCACTGTATCTACACGGACAGGCTTTCCGTCTTCATATTCCACCGTCACCTGTGATTTACCGTCCGGACGGAGATAATCCAGAACACTGTTTTTTCGAACCTCGGTGAGTGTCTTCGTCAGCTTGTGGGCAAGGGATATGGGCATGGGCATCAACTCCGGGGTTTCATCACAGGCATATCCGAACATCATTCCCTGATCCCCCGCACCGATGGCTTCGATTGCACTGCTGTCCATTTCATGTTTCTTTGCTTCCAGCGCTTCATTGACGCCCATGGCGATATCCGCCGACTGCTCGTCAATCGAAGTCAGCACTGCACAGGTGTCGCAATCAAACCCGAATTTTGCACGGTCATATCCGATGTCGCGGATCGTCGCCCGAACCACCTTGGGGATATCCACATAGCAGGATGTCGTAATCTCACCCATCACCAGCACCATGCCGGTTGTAACCGCTGTTTCGCAGGCCACCCGTGCCATGGGATCCTCAGCCAGAATAGCATCAAGAACAGCGTCGGATATGTTGTCGCATATTTTGTCCGGATGGCCTTCGGTTACCGATTCCGATGTAAAAAGAACCTTTGACATAAAAATACATCTCCTTTCGAAGTAGCTTGAATGAAGCATGCAGGGTTATCATTTCCAAAAGACTGTTCAGAAACAATCCTGTTATAGAAAGCTGCTTACAGAAACAAAAAATCTCTTCAAAATGAAGAGACCCAATTCACGCTCCTCATCTTTCAGGATAAATCCTGCAGGAATTGGCACCGTACTTTATGCCGGTTGCCGGGTTTCTCAGGGCCCAGTCCCTCCACCTCTCTTGATAAGGAAAAACAATATTCATCTATGGACAATATCATAACATAATTCTATTTGCAGATCAAGGAAAAGAAAGCACAGCCAGACCAACTTCGCAGCCTGCAGCCATGCTTCTCTCATTGTCTTCAACATACAAGCGGTTATTCCTGCTCGAACATGTCCTTGCCGACACCGCAGTCGGGACAAACCCATTCTTCCGGCAGTTCTTCAAAAGGGGTGCCCGGTTCGACATCATTATCAGGATCCCCTATTTCCGGATCATAAACATAACCACAAACAATACAAACCCATTTTTCCATATCCTTTTACACTCCTTTCATTATACATAAATATACCACTGATACATGAGATATAACAACCAGTTTTTTACCATTGTCTTCCGTTTTACTGGATATATCGGTTAAAAATCTCCCTTTCATAACGGCGATATTTCCATAATGCGTGGCGCAGGCCATCAGATATGGTTTCTGCCATTTTCATCACCAGTCCCAGGCGGGTATTCTGCAGTACCATGAAATCCATCCAGCCGCTTTGATTCACGATTCCGGTGATATGCATATCACCGGTCTCAGGCAAATCCTTTTTCAAGCCGGAACCGGGCTTCAATGGGCCTTTTCCGATCGTTACCTGCCCCACATGACCAAAGGTTCCCAGGCACGCGTCGATGGCGATAACAAAACTGTCCGGCACCTCGGTTTTTAAACGCTCCAGCGTATCCGGCAAATTCTTTGCATGAACAGGCTGTTCCAGTGTGCCTGCAATCTGCGCACCCAGCGTATGATACTGGCTTAATCTGTATCCCACCAGAGGGCCGAGGGAATCTCCCGTCGAGCGGTCGGTGCCGATGCATAAAATGATAATTGTGCTGTTAAACGGAACAGGAAGCAGAAGCTTCAGGACTGCTTCAGACAGATCCCAGGCCGCGCCGTTTCTGTAAACATCAATATATTCTCTCAAAATGGCAACCCCTTTTTGCGTAGGATAGAAACAATCAGATTGGGAAAAGCAGTAAAAACCTATTTAATGATTATTCCCATAGCCCCTGCTCTTATGCATTAAAATTGATTCTTGCATGAACAATGCGGAAAACGGCCGGGAATCAAATAACATTGCGACGATTGAATCTTTATGTTAATATAAGGGCATAAAAGGTTTTCCCAAACGTTGAAAGGTTTGGGGTTCATCAGGAGTATGCTATGTTTTCGCCATATTATTCCTCAGACAACTCAAGCTTTAAGTTCATCCTGGACATTCTCGACGGAATGCACGACTGGGTTCGTGTCGTGGATCGGGAGAATTCGGTGATCTTTATGAACCGTTCCATGGAAGAAAGCATGGAGCTTGAGGATCTCGCGGGCAAAAAATGCTATGAACTGATGGGCCGGAATACTCCCTGCAGTGTCTGTATCACCCGAAAGGCTGTTTTTGACGGCAAATCCTATAAAAAGGAAGAAGTTTACGGAAACAGAACCTTTTCAATCATGAGTTCTCCGATTATTGCCGATGACGGGACGGTTCATTATGCGGTGGAAGTTTTAAGGGATATCACCAAGGAGAAGGAACTGGAAAACCGCATTATCAAACAGAACCTGAAGCTTCAGCAGGATCTGGACATGGCCAGAAAGCTGCAGCTGCAGCTCCTGCCCCGGGGGTTCCAGGTTCCCGGCCTGGATTTCAGTTTTCTGTACCACCCCTGCGATGATTTAAGCGGTGATATGGTGAATCTGTTTCAAATCGACAAGGAGCATGTGGGGCTCTATATTGCCGATGTATCGGGGCACGGGGTGTCGGCTTCCATGCTGACGGTCTTTTTAATTTCCATCCTCAGCAGAAGGACTCACTCCCCATCGCGGGCGCTGTATCGTCTTTTCAGGCAGTTTAATGCAGGGGATTTTGACAAAAACTCCTACATTACTGTTTTCTATGCCATTTATAATTTACGAACTCATTTATTAAGCTATTCCAATGCCGGCCATAACTGCATTCCGATCATCTGCGGAGCAGAGGGTGTGAAAAAGCTGTTTATGCCTGGAATCCCCATCAG
>JAEZBW010000288.1 GCA_023426765.1 Bacillota bacterium | reverse complement strand
GTTCCGGACTGGAGCCCTGAACTGGCGGCCATATCTGAGGATGAAGATTTGGGTTCGCTGTATGATAAGCTGCTGAAGCATCTGGATATTTCAAACCGGGACGAGTCTATCAAATACATGGGAGTATTGTGGGAACAGGGTGCTAAGGATATGGATAAAGTCGAGCGTGCTGCAGGGTATCTTGAGTATCTTACCGGTATCATCACGCAGCTGCGCATCGATACCCGCACACCGGAACTGCCTTTGTTTGTTGGCACCTATTTTGATATTCAAACACTGGACAAGCTAAAAAGCACGAATTACCCCGGAGTAAAGTACAGAGAAGCTATTTATGAGGTAATCCGTGACCACAACCTGGCAGAAGAACAGATTCCAAATACACGAACTGTAGTGCACGGTCAGCTGCCTGTCCTGGAAGACGGCGTTCATTTTACAACCCAGGGCCAAATCACATTGGGCGAACTGTTTGCCCAGGAGGTCAAAGATTACTACAAAGGGGGGAGCAATTAGGAAACTACTAACTTATCCAGATTAACAACATTAGGAGGGATCTTTTGTCGAAGAGCATTAATATTAAAAAAGAAGCACTCATTTCACTCATCCGCATTGTAACTTCCGTGGTGATCGGTTTTATTACCGTACCCCTGATCATCCGGGTTATCGGCAAGCCGGGTTATGGCGTTCTGGCAATTGTCCTGACCGTTACGTCCTATGCAGCGCTTCTGCAGTTGGGGCTTGGCAATACAATCGTCCGGTATATCGCAAAATATTCGGGTATTGATACCAGGACGGAGCATCAGGTTGTTTCCATGGCATTCCTTTTTTACTGTGCTATCGGGTTAATCGCCTTTGTCTCGGCAACCTTCCTGTATTTCAGGTTGGAAACCATTTTTCAGTTTGAGGAGGGACAGATTGATACAGCCAAAACCCTGTTTTTAGTTTATTCGCTGGACGCGATCATAACCTTGCCCTTCACGGCATTTTACTCCTATATGAAGGGTCACAATCAGTTTACAGCGTTCAATATTACACTAATCACCCGGACAGTTCTTCGATTTGCACTGATATATGTCCTTTTCAGGATGAGCTTCGGAATCTTTGCACTGGCGGTGGTGGATGTGTCCCTGAACCAGTGTGCGAATTTGTTTAATTTTCTGTATTCCCGATTGAAGCTGAAGCTAAGGTTTGATTTTCGTTTTCAGGATAAAAAGCTGATTCGGGAGATTTTTGTATTTACACTGTTTACCTTTATCACCCAGATCATTGATTACTTCTACTGGAGAACCGATAATGTGCTGCTTGGGATTATGACCACAACCAATACGGTTGCCGAATATAACGCCGGACAGACGATCATCCAGCATTTTAAGGAGTTTGCCACCGCAATTTCAGGAGTGACACTGCCCACGCTGGCCATGCTGACCAACGAACAGAACCGTGAAAGCAAAATGAATGACTTTCTGCATAAAACCAGCCATTTGCAGTGCCTGATCATCTTTCCCATCGTCATCGGTTTCTGGCTGTTTGGCAGGCAATTTCTGAATGTCTGGCTGGATGGGCTTGGTTTTGAAAATACCTATCTGTTTTCATTGACGATTATCATCCCATTGGGGCTTGTTTTAGTTCAAAGTACCCATGTCAACATGCTTTTTGCCATGAACAAACACCGGTTAAGGGTATGGATTCTTTTAGGTTCTGCTGTGCTGAACCTGGTGATCAGCATTTTTCTGGTGAAGCGCATCGGTGCAGTGGGTGCTTCTCTGGGAACGGGAATCATGCTGTTTGTCGGTGATTTTGTTGCAATAAACTTTGTTTATTATAAGGTGACGGGTTTCAATGTGCTGAAATTCTATGCGAATATCCTTCCGGGGATGCTGGTTTGCTGCGCTCCGCCCACAATAGCAGGGGTTCTGATCAGGAATATCACTTTATTTGAAAGCAGCCTTTTAGATCTTTGCGCTAAATGTGCTATCTTCGGGATCCTGTATCTGATTCCGGTTTACTTTCTGCAGCTTAAAAAGGAAAATGAACCAGGAAACCTGAACCCCGCCCGTGGTAAATCCACATGGTAAAAGAAAGGATACCTTATGACAGATGAGATTCTCATATCCATAATCACACCGGTTTATAATGGGGCAGAAACATTGCCGAAGCTGTTTGAAACCATATGCTTACAAACCTTCCGCCAATTTGAATGGATTGTCATAAATGATGGCTCTACGGATAATACTCTTGATGTTTTAAACCAGCTTATAAAGGAAAGCCCTTTTCCATGCCGGCTTTTCAATCAGGATAACCAGGGTGTAAGCCGTGCCAGAAACAGGGGCCTGGATGCAGCCACTGGTCAGTACGTCTTCTTTGCAGATGCCGATGATTATCTGATCCCCGATACTCTTGAAATCTTGTATCATGGAATTCTTCCCGGATATGATTTTTCCTTTGGCAACCATGTTCCCCAATGGAAAGATGGAAAAGTGATCCAGCAGTGGTATTTTCCCTATCAGTCCCATGAATTTAAGAATACAGCGAAGCTATTCATGCGCATTTGCAGGGGTAAAGTCAGAATGTTTGCAGCTGTAGGCTTGTATAAAAAAAGCATCATTGATGAAATTTCCCTCAGGTTTAATACTACGCTGACACACACCGAGGATGATCTGTTCCTGTATCAATACCTGTGTTTTTGCAAAAATGCGGTTCATCTGAACAGGAATGTATATCACTATGTACTCGGAGATAAAAATTCAATTTACATCATCAGTAAGAACCGGTTGCAGGGAACAGCCCGGGCGCTGGAAATGTTGAAGGAGACTATGAAACAGCGGAACCTTCCGGAAAAGTGTGCGCGGGCTTTTGAAAACAGTGTTTTCCGTGAAAAATTCTCCCTGTTGTTTTATTTATACTTCAAACAATACCGCTCTCTGGATTTTCTGGAGCTTCCAGAGATTAAAGCCCTGGAAAAGAGGATTACCAGAAATACCTTCAGTGACCTGAAAAGCCTGAAGGATTTAATCCGGCTGAAGGGTTTCTTTCTGTTCTATAAAAGGATTTTAAACTGATGTTAAAGCATGAACAACCTTGAACCTTTCGGCTGATAAAAGTTTGAACATCCTCGAATCTTCCGGATGAAAAAAGCATGAACATCCTTGAACCTTCCAGTTGATAAAAGTTTGAACAATCTTGAACCTTCCGGCTGAAAAACCATGTCATCCTGAGCAAAGCGAAGGATCTTCCATGATGTTGTTCGTAGAAACCAACACCAACGCCCGGGATGGCAAACATCCCTTAAATCCCTATCTGACGGTGAAATCTTCCTGCTTTATTTGATATATCGATTGGACATACCGGATTTCTGATTAGGAAATGATCCGGTATGTTTTTTTTTTCGGGACGAATTCAAAGTTCCATGGTATAATAGCTTTAGCCATAAGAAATCGGAAGAATTATCCAAAACCAATTAACTTTTATGCTGTTATGACAACATAATGGGATGATGATAAGAGAAGAATACATTTAGCGAAATAAAGGTGAGTTATGAAAAAATACCTGCCCTTTATATTAATATTGATTATGCTGGTCCTGATTCTCGGCTCATCTCTCATCGACAGCCCAACATCGAATGCACCCTCCATCAAGATTGCTTCCCTGATTTCAAAGGTACTTCACAGGTTGGGGGAAGATGGGAACTCAGTCAGCACAATCAATATTGTTCTAAGAAAGCTTGCACATTTTATGGAATACCTGGTTCTAACCATCCTTTTGTCCATTGGTTTTTCAAACACCGTGAAAAAGCAAGGGTGGGCATTTTTAACCAGTGCCATTACGGCAGGCTTTATATCATTGATTGACGAGGCCTTCATTCAGTCCGTATCGGGCAGAAACAGCAGTTTCTTTGACATCTTTATTGATTTCTCAGGTATTGGGGCGGGGCTTCTTATATTTGCCATGATGCTTTGGCTGAATGTGAAGGCCAAAAGATAGTAAGCGAAAGCACCTTCAGAGATCATTCAATCACATGCATAAAATAAAAGGAGTAAATACGTTGAAAATATCTGATATCAAGCAAAACCCATATCGTAAAGAGCTGCTGTTCAGTTCCATTTTCTATACAGAAATACTTCTTTCAGTTTTGATAAACGGATTGTATCAGCTCACATTAATCATTGGAATTGCTTAATTCAAAAAATGGGTATCTCATATATAAATAAACTATGTTATAATGAGTTTTAGTTTATCAAGCTTTCATGTTTTTCTTCAGGGAGGGGTACGAATGATAGAAATAATTGAAGTGAAAACAAGAAAACAGTTAAGGGATTTCATTTATTTCCCATTTCGCCTGTATCAAAACAACCCATACTGGGTTCCGCCGCTTATCCTGGATGAATATAATACATTGGACAGTAAAAAGAACCCGGCTTTTGAATACTGCGACGCCAGGTATTGGCTTTGCTATAAGGATGGAAAACTCGCAGGAAGGATCGCGGGTATCCAAAATCATGCATATATAAAAAAATGGGGTAACAAATACTCCCGTTTTGGTTGGATAGATTTTATCGATGACAGGCAGGTTTCCAGTGCATTGTTTGAAACGGTTGAAGAGTGGGCGAGGGAGAACGGGATGGAAGCCGTCCATGGCCCGTTGGGTTTTTGCGATCTGGACAAGGAAGGCCTTCTCGTAGAAGGCTTTGAAGAAATGGGTACCATCATCACCAACTATCATTATCCTTACTATCGGGAGCATCTTGAAGAACTCGGCTACATAAAAGATACGGACTGGGTTGAATTTGAGGTCATCATTCCCGAACTGGATCAAATTGAAAGGTTAAACAAGGTTGCGCAGCGTTCCCTGGAAAAGCATGATTTAACCATTCTGCCACTGAAAAATAAAAAGGAAATCGCACCTTATTTCAAGCAAATTTTTGAGATCATCAACATTGCCTATGAAGACCTGTATGGTGTTGTTCCTTTAACCGATAAGCAGGTGGATGTGTATATCGAGCAGTATTTTTCCTTTGTACATCCCGGATATATTGCTTTAATCGTAGAGAAAAGCGGCCGCCTCGCAGGTTTTGGTATTAATATGCCTTCATTGTCAAAGGCAGTAAAAAAAATTGGCGGACGATTGTTTCCGTTCGGTTTTCTGAAGGTTCTGAAAGCTATCCGGCATAATGACACTCTGGACTGTTATCTGGTTGCCGTAAGGCCGGAATACAAAAAAGCTGGTTTGCCGGCGGCCATGCTGTATCATTGCCTTGATACAATCTTTAAAAACGGCATTCAAAAAGCCATCGCATCCCCGCAGCTGGAAGATAACCATGCGGTTCATTCCATGTGGCGTTTTTTCAAGAATCGGCAGCACAGGAGAAGAAGATGCTTTATCAAAAAACTCTGAATGCCGGTTAATGCTTCCGACCCTGATAAAGCCCCCCAAGTAACGTTTGTAAAAGCATTCGTTACTTACAGCACCTCACGGTTAATCCACTGTGAGGTGTTATATTTTTCGCGTTTGATTTGATTTATTCAGAAGGGAGATTCAATCAGAGGGAGAAGGACTTTTTCAACCTGTAATTCAACGAAATAAAAATTTCGTTGAATTAGGAGGAGGTTTTCGCTTGA
>JAEZBW010000136.1 GCA_023426765.1 Bacillota bacterium | reverse complement strand
CGACCACCGAGGCGCTGGCGTCGGGAAAGGGCAACAGCTCGTGTTCCAGGTCCACGTTCACGTCCGCGCCCTGAATGTCCACGTTGACCCAGCCGGGCAGCAGGTTCGGCCCGCAGCAAAGGTTGATGCGCAAGGCGTCCTCCGAGGTTCGTTTCAAGAGTCGGCTTTGATAAGACAACGACGGTCCCCGGCAAAGTCGAACCGCCCTGTATCGCTCCCCCCGTCGAGGGGGTCCGGGGGGATCATCCCCCCGGCCGCCGGAGGCATTCTTCTATCTACAAGTATATGCTTATATAAATTATAAATATACTTATACACTCTCGGCCGGCTTGCGGAACCAGACGCCGCCGCCGCCGGGGATGGGGCGTAGGACGATGTCCAGCCCGCGCTCTTGGAAAAACTCCGTCAGCGCCTTGCGGCAGCCTTCCCAGAAGCCGTAGTCGTCCACCTGGACCAAGCCGCCGGGCACGACCTGATCGTAGAGATTGTCCAGGATGTCCCGGGTGGATTCGTACCAGTCGCCGTCCATGTGCAGCAGGGCCAGCCCTTGCATTGCGGCGGCCGCCCCGGGCAGGGTGTCGCGGAAAAAGCCCTTGACCGGCCGGATGATGTCCTCGGCGTCCAGGGTCCGGCAGGCCTCGCGCAGCTTGTCCTCGGGCGCGGCGCAGGTGCCCGCCCCCCAGCCGGTGCTCTGGGCGTCCGTGCCGGCATGGACGTCGTGTTCGCCGGGATCGGGCATCCCTGAAAAGGTGTCGAAGCAGTAGAGCAGCCGGGGTCGCTGGCTGTAGCGTTTGATGGCGTAGGCAAGCATGGCGCTGGTGCCGCCGGCGGCCACGCCGCATTCGGCGAAATCGCCGGGCAGATCGGCCCGGCAGGCCTTTCGGGCCAGCTTGTAGAGCGAGGCCAGATGGGCCGGGGCCACCATGGTGTAGGCCTGGACCACCGGCATGATGGCGGCCAGATCCGGTTCGAAAGCCATGGCCCCGGCGGCCTGGGCTTCCGCCGCGGCCACGGCCCGCAGCAGTTCCGTTGCCTCGGCGTTGTCCGGAAAATAGCGAAGTTCTTCCTTCAGGGACTCCCGGGCGGCGCTGAGGACTCCCTGGCCTTGGAAGGTCCGGGCGCGCAGCAGATCCAGGCCGCGAACCGGACGGCGCAGGGCCTTGGCCGCCGCGCCCAAGAGCATGGCCTGGTCCCATTGCCCGCCGGCCACCAGTTCACCGAGCCTGGCCAGCACCTCGTCAAGCAAGGGGTCCAGGCTCTCCGGCGCGGCCCCAAGGCGCGCCAATTTCTCCAGCCGGCCGGCCAGACTGGCGGCGGACGAGGTGACGACGCTGGGAGCGGCTTGCCTGGCCGGCGCGGCGCTGCCGACGGCCAGCCGGCGGCGCACGATGGCGTCGAAATGGCGCACGCACTGGTCCATGGAGTGTTCGGTCAGGCAACGCTTCTGGCCCCGTGCGGCGATCTCCAGCCGCTTTTCCGGGTGGTCGCGGTAGTAGCGGATCTTGTCGATCATTTCGAGATGGGAGGAAAAGGTCTCGATCTCCTCACCGGGAACAAACAGGTCGCCGATGTTGGAAAAATGCTCGGTCAGCAGGAACACGCCCAGGCCCGTGGCCTCGAAGATGCGCATGTTGGCGGTCTGGCTGCCGGCCAGGTCGTCGCGCTCCCCTTCCCGGTCCAGCAGGCCGATTTCTCCCCGGGCGTCGAAGGCGATGCGGCCCCGGCGCATGGCCCGGTACATGTCCAGGCCGTAGACCGGCCCGGCGTTTATGGCCAGCATTTCCGGCGAAGCCACGGACAGGTCGCCGCTTAAGTGGAAGCGGCAGCTGAAAACGCCCTGCTTGGCCGCCCGGGACAGGGCGCGCAGCTTGGCGTTGCGCTTGGCGTACTGGATGGCGTTGACCTGGCCGGCGAAGACCACGTCCGTGTCCGGCCGGGCTTCGCCCAGGCTGTCCAGGAAAAAGGCCGGGAAACCGGGATGGAAATGCTCGGCGTCCCTGGCCCCCATGGCCACGGCCTTGCGGCGCAGGCCCGGCAGGCAGGACAGGATCACGTCGAACTCGGCCGGGTCCCAGCCGGGCGGGATGTCCGCCGCCCGCCAGCCCAGGACGCACTGGGGCCGGTGGTCCAGGCCGCGCACGAACCGGGAATCGTAGTTGATGGGATCGGAAAGATAGAGCGCCTGGGGACGCAGGGCATTGACCTGGGCTATGGCCACGGCCCGGGGGGACAGGTCCGGGGGCAGGCCGTGCTCCCTGGCCCAGGCGGCCTGGGCGTAGGGGTTGTTGGCCACGATGAGGCTGGCTTCGTAACCCAGGGAGCCAAGATGGGGGGCCAGCATGTGGATGCCGCTGAAGCCGTCCTCGACCAGGGCGCGCATCTGGGTCTCGTAGTCGGCCTGGGCCAGCTCCGGCCGCTTGGCGTAAAACTGCTCCAGATAGACGGGATAGAAGCTGTGGACCTGCACCAGGCGCACGATTTCGGCCGGGATCTCGGCCGGCCGGGGCGCGGGCGGCGAGGCGACCTGGACTCGGACGCCGGCCGTGGGCGGGCGGCGCACCTGGCAGGGGATGTTGCCTTCCCAGGCGAACATGGTGTTGCACTGGTCGGCGCGCAAGTAGATCAGGGCCGAAAAGGCCTTTTCCCGGTCCGTGCGCGGCGCGACGTGCATATCCATCAACAAGTCGACGCCAAAGCCTTCCAAGTCGCGCTCGTCGTATTCCGTGAACACCAGCACGCCGTGGACCAGCTCCACATGCCAACGGTGGTTGGAGCCCCGGGCACTGCCCATGAAGGCGTCCTTGCCCTGGTCGGCGTCTCGACATAGCCCCGCCGGCCGATGCGGGCCAGCTCGCGACAGGCGGCCTCGGGGTCGTCGGTGTGCTCCAGGACGTGGGAGCAATAGACGAAATCGAACTGCTTGTCGGCGAACCCCGTGTTTTCCACCCGGACCTCGTAGGCCGGCTTGCCGTCCACATGCTTAAACGGCACGCCCAGGCGGCCGATGCTGCCGTCGGTCAGGGAGATGTCGGCCAAATGAGTGGCCAGGGGAAAGGGCATGTGCCCGCTGCCGATGTCCAGGACGGCCTGGCCGGGGCGGATGGGGAAATTGAAAAACCGCGACTGATACAGGCCATAGCGGGTGCGGGGCGTGACTTCCTGGAACCGGTCGTAGGCCTCGGCCAGGATGGCCACGGCCGGGCCGGGATGGAGCTGGGCCAGGCGGTCGTACAGGTCCATGGCGCTGTCGCAGCGACGCCTGGCCCACAAGGCCCTGGCCATGGCCAGGCCCCGGGCCGGATCGGCCAGGACGTCCCGGGGGAAGTCGTCAGGAGTGCGGCGAAAAAGCGGCTGTGCATCCATGCCTGTATCCCTGTGGTTGGACGGTATCCATGCGGTTTATCCCAAAGGCGCGCGGGCCAGCAGGCTTTGGTAGAGTTCCAGATAGGCCCGGGCCTGGACCGGCATACTGTAGCGCAGCAGGGCCGTTTGCCGGCAGGCCCGGCGCATCCGGCTGCGGGCGTCGGCGGGCATGTCGCGCATGGCTATCAAGGCCTGGGCCAGGGCCTGGCAATCCCCGGTGGGCACGAGCCGGCCGGTGACGCCGTCCTCGACCATGTCCGGGATACCGCCGGTGGTGAAACCGACCACCGGCAGACCGCAGGCCAGAGCCTCCAGGGCCACATTGGGCAAATTGTCTTCCAAGGAAGGGATCACCAGACAATTGGCGGCGTTGTAGGCCAAGGCCACCTCGTTTGGCGATTCCAGCCGGCCCAGGTGGACGGCCGGGAACGGCAAGGTCAGGCGTTGCAGTCGGCTGACGTCGCCAAAGGTCATGAGCGTGATGCCCTCGCCCGCGCCGCTGGCGGCCAGGCTTTCCAGGGCGGCCAGCAGCTCGGCGAAGCCCTTGCGCGCCGTGTCCAGGGCGTCCGCGCCGAAAAGGAGCACGAAGGCGTCCGGATCAAGCCCCAGGCCCTGGCGCACCGCCCCGGCCTTGAGGGGCCGGAACACATCAGTGGGCAGGCTGTAGGGAATGACCGAAATGGGCTTTTTCTGGAAAAGCGTGCTCTGGGCGGCTTGCTCGGCCAACCAGCGGCTCGGGCAGACCACGGTGATGTCCAGTTCCCGGTAGGCCGCTTTCTTGCGCAGCCAGATTTCCCGGGAAAAGTCCTTGTCCTCGCTGGAGCCCAGCTGGGGGCAGGCCCCGCAGTAGCGCCTAAAGCCCTGGCAGTCCCCGGCGTAGTGGCAGCCGCCGGTGAAGGGGTTCATGTCGTGCAGGGTCCAGACGATGGGCCGGCCTTGCAAAAATTCCACGTCCCGGACGATGTCCGTGGTGCCGGCGATCCAGTGCAGGTGCAGGATGTCGGCCGCGTCCGTACCGGGAATGTCGGAGATGCGCGTCGTAGTCTGAGTGTCGGAAAATATTTCGCAGTTGGCCGGCCGGCCGGGATAGGCGGCCAAGCATTTTTCCATGTGCTTGAAAAAGCCCGGCCACTGGCTGTTGGTGATCCGACCGGTCTTTTCCTCGCGGGCCACGCTGGAGCCGGCCACGGCCGGAATGACCATGACGCCGGGCATATCCCCGGCCGGCTTGGTGGCGACATAGAGACAATTGGCGACGCCGATTTCCCGCAAGCCCTGGTGCAGGCGCAGGGCCGAGCCGCCGGCCCCGCTGGTGGGCTGCATGCAGAAGCTGACCACCCGGGGCGCGGCACTTTGGACGTCGGCCAGGGGTTTGCGCGCTTCCAGGAAAAACGAATCCGGCTTGCGCACGCCGCCGTCGGCCTCGACGTCCAGATGGTAGCGGGAAAAATCCGGGATGTCGGATTCGCTCGCCGCCACGGAGCGCACCGCCTCGAAGCCGGCCGCGGCCAAAAGCCGGCCCAGGGAATGGCTGTCGTACATCCATTGATGGCATTCCCCGGAGAGCCGGAAGCGCCCCACTTCCAGGGGGGAAGCGTCGGCGTCCTGCCTGGGGGCCGGCTTGGGAGCCTGGCGCAGGGCGAGGATGGACTCGCGAGCCTGGGCGCCCATCCGTTCCAGGACAAAATCCAGGGCCGGAACCGGGTCGCGACGCCAAAAATCCAGCATTTCGCCGCCGCTGTGGTGCCGGGCCAGCTGGTCCACGAGCTCCACGGTCATCCATTCATGCCGGGCGTCCGCCTCGGGCTCGCCGCGCCTGGCCGCTTCCAGGGCTTGCAAGTAGGCCCGGGCCGCGCCCTCCAGATCCGGGGCGGCCAGGCGCAGGATGCCGCCGGGGCGCAGCACGCGCCAGCACTCCCGCAGAAACGCCGCCGCCGTGGCCCGGGGGAAATGCTCAATGATATGGGAATGGTAGACCACGTCGAACAAGTCGTCGGGGAAGGGTACGCCAAGGCTCAAGTCATAGCCGACCACCTGGGGCGGTTGGGGCCGGAAATCCACATTGACCCAGTCTTCATGATGGGTTTGTCCGCAACCCAGATTGAGCAGACGCCGCATGCTCCCCCCTTTAGGCGCTCCGATCGACAGGATGGCAAGGCCTGCCGCCGCCAGCGCCGGCGACGAGCGAAGCAACATCCGGGCCAGCAACTGGAGTTATCCCGTCTTATGCTGTTTTTTTTATAAATAAAACAAGCCTGTCAACAGGATTCTCCGCCGTGGCCGAGGGTTTTCCTGGGGCCGACCTGGCGAGGGAAAACGGCCGCCCGGGAGCAAGGGGCAAGCCGTCAAGCGTTTGCCGCCCTTGGCGGCCTTGGAACCGATCCGACAGGGCGTGCGCCCCAACCGTTCCGGCGCGCTTGCCGATGTGGTTTGCGGAGTATAATGAAAAGTACCCGCACAAGGGTTCACGGATGCTCTCGCCAGGCGAGTGTATCCGCCCAACAAACGACCTAGGCTTAGTACCCGGCTTCTCTTTGATGGCACACGGCCAGCACCAGAAGTGTTTCGGCGTGCATTTCGTAGACCAGCACATAGCCGGACACGCCAAACGGGATGAGCAGTTCCCGGTGCTCAGGCTCCAAATCTGCAGCCGGCCGTCCGGCGTTGGGAAATTTTTCCAAGATGGCCGCATATTTTCGGATGGCTCCCACGGCAGCTTGGGCCGCGTCCCTGTCTTTTCCGGCCAGGAAACGGTAGAGGCGCTGCACGCCCAGGAGTGCTGCCGGCGACCACACCAGTTTCATATGTGGCCTTTTGGCGGCTCGACATCGTTTCCCGCTTCCAGCTCAGCCAACCAGGCGTCCGCTTCCTGCGCCGTCACATGCAAGCCCGTCAGCGCAAAAGCCTCATGGGCGGCCAGGGCTTCCTGGCGCAGGGCTTCACGCTGCTCTTCCCTGGCCACATACGTTTCAAGAGCTTGAATCATGAGTGAATGCGGCGTGCGTCTGCGGGCTTTGGCCAGATTTTGCAACCGATCCCGCAACTCGACGGGAAGTTTAATGCTCGTCGGCGTCGCCGGTATTTGCCTCTGCATGGTGGTCCCTCCGTCATAGTCTTTTTAACTACCCTGTGCTACCTCGTCAAGACAGCCCTTGGCCACGGTTCTCCTCCCGGGAAAACCTCTTGGGGACACGCGGCTTGCCAACCGTCAAGGCGCTTAGACTGCCCCGCGTGGTTTTCCAGAAAACCGGCAGCCAGCCCGGCAAGATCGGTCGACACGGTTCTCGGATCAGCCAATCCACAAGCGCGAGGTCGCCAAGGCGGCAGGACTTTCCGGGCGAAACCGCCCAAGAACCCCTAGACCGCGACACCGTTTCCCAAGGCAAGGCCATCGCCGGTAGAGTCCGCGGAGGTGGTGGAAATTCCGGAGTCGTCCAGGCCGAGGGGGGGCCTCCAGCCTGGACGGGATGGGCGAGGTGGCCATGGGGCCGATGGGCTGTAAGGTGCAGTTGCGAAGCCGCGCCTGCAACCGCAGGAGACCACGATGGTCGAGGACAGCATGGCATTACTCGAGCTGCGGCAAAAGGCCGACAGCGGCGGTTTTCTGCGCTGAAAACTTCCGTCGCTGGGACATCGAAAACCATCCTCCTCGTTTGAGGACTATAGCTTTGCCGACTGTCCAATTTTCCGCGACCAGCTCATCGCCGCTTCAAGGATGCCCTATACCCTCTTCCCACGCTCCTGACTTTCCACGAAAGCCCGGAGAACGGCGTTAATTGCCGTCTGGTAGCCTTTTTTCTTTTGGCTGCGAAACCAGGCCAGAACATCATGGTCAAGACGAATGCAAACACGCTCCTTCGTCCCGGGCAAAAGATCTTCCAGGCGCATGCGCTTGGCCTTTTCGAAAAAATCATCCGTCAGCGGCGGATTGTCGGGATCGGAAAGGGCGTTGGCGGTCAGTTCTTCGTCGGTCATGGCATCGGCCCGAGAGCCATCGGTCAGCCTGGGGAGCTTCCTGGCTTCTTCCAGCGTGTATCGCACTATGGTCTTGCCGTCTTCTTCATAGGTCTTTGGCATATTTCCTCCTTTCTCGGGAGTTCGCCCGGCGGGCGGAAATGATTCTAAACGAGCCTTCCCGTATGGTGAAAATCACCACGAGCATTTTGCCGTCAACAATTCCGGTGGCTTGACAGCGGCGCTCGCCGTAGTCCTGGCGGAAGTCATCGGCCAAAAGTGGGGCATCGGCCAAAAGCTCCATCGCTTCCAAAAAGTCCACGTCGTGTTTGGTTATGTTTGCCTGCCGTTTGGCTTCGTCCCATTCAAATTCCATAAACGTAATGTATGCACAATACGTCATCAGGTCAACGTTTTTCAAAATGCTTCCCAAAATGGTCGAATATTCGCGCTTTGGCCTCAAGGCTGTCCGCGATCCTGGCCAGATGATCCGGGAACAATTTTTCCATCTTCCCATTCCCGAAAAGCACCAAACGGACAGGAACTGGCTGGCGGACGTCAGGCTTTTGCCCCTACCATGGCGAATGGACCGCCAAAAGGTGACGGCCGCTATTTTTTGGTCTGGCGTTGACAAGGTTTTGGCCCGGTGGAAATATGCCCACCAGGGAAATTTAGGGGGGGGGAGAAAATGGCGAAACCCATCATCATTACCGTGGGCAACAACAAGGGGGGCGTCGGAAAATCGACGACCTGCGTCAATCTTTCCGCAGCCTTGGCTCTTGAGGGGGCGCGCGTGCTGGTGGTGGACGGGGACCCGCAATCCAATACCACATCCACGCTTTTGCCGGATTTTGGGTTGCGCGAAAATTCCAGTCTGGTCAAGGCGCTCGAAGATCCTGAAGGGGCGTTTAGCCCAAATGCCTGCGCCACGAAAACAGAACACATGGAGATTGTTCCCAATTCCATCCGCTGCATGGAATGGGAAGTCCGCTCCTACGCCGGCATCGACTCGGTGCTGGGCTTTTCACGGCTGCTGCAAAACGACAAGGACATCGGCCGCTACGACTACATGCTCATCGACACGCCGCCCAACATCGGCCCCATGCTGCGAAACGCCCTGCTCATCTCGGATTACGTCCTGGTGCCCTGCCCGGTGGGAGACCAGTAC
>JAEZBW010000222.1 GCA_023426765.1 Bacillota bacterium | reverse complement strand
CAATGCAGGCGCGTGTCTTCTGGGCGCGCCAGTGCGCACTCGCGCAGCAGCACACTCTTCCCGCTGCCGGCAGGGGCACAGATCAACCGCAATCGGCATGACGAGTGAAGCAGTGCCTGGCTCAGACGTGGGCGAGGTAGAAAGCCGGTGGGCAACGCAGGAGCGCGGCACGGGTCCGTGTAGATAGTCGCCGTGGGCATGGCGTTACTCGTTGGTTTCCAGTGGGAAAAGGAAGACATCGTACGGTTTGAACCGCTGGCTGTATCGGACTTGCCGACGATCTGGCACAAAAAAGGGCGGCCCATGGGCCGCCCAACACGGAGTTGCTCAGTGGAACACGGTCGCCATCAGCGCACGCCAGTCTGGCGCAGCGCAGCGGGGGTGTAGTCAGCGGCGATCGCCTTGGCACCGAAGACGATGCTCTGTTTCTCCTCGTTCTTCAGGCCCATGACCGAGTAACGACCGGAGATGACGTCGTAAAGCGTCTCGGCGGTGTAACCCGGCACCTTGTGGTTGTAGTACTGCTGGGCGTGACCTTCGCCAACGCGCCAGAGCTGGCCGCGGCCATCGTAATGATCGACCTCCGCGAGCTGCCAGGTATCCTCGTCGAAGTACATGTGGCGCTTGGCGTAGATGTGTCGCTCACCGCTCTTGAGCGTACCGACCACTTCCCACACGCGGTGCAATTCGTAGCGCGTCAGGTCCTGGTTGATGTGGCCGGGCTTGATGATGTCGTCGTACTTGAGCGTGGGCGAATCAAGCTTGTAGCTGTTGTAGGGAATGTACAGCTCCTTCTTGCCCACCAGCTTCCAGTCGTAGCGGTCGGGCGAGCCGTTGTACATGTCGTAGTTGTCGGAGGTCGCCAGGCCGTCCGCAGCGGTGGCTGGGCCGTCATAAGCCACCTGAGGCGCACGGCGCACGCGGCGCTGGCCGGCGTTGTAGAGCCATGCCTGACGAGGCTCCTTCACCTGATCGATGGTTTCGTGCACCAGCAGGACGTTGCCCGCCAGACGCGCCGGAGCCGTCACGCGCTGGATGAAATAGAAGAGGATGTTGTCACCCTTGGCCTTGTCGAAGTCCGGCAGGTTCGACGGGTAGGACACTTCATCCTCGAAGTGCACCATGGAGAAAGAACCGTCGGTCTGCGGCTGTACGCGGGTGATGTAGCGATGGATGTTACCGCCGCGGTAACGCGTTTCGTGGTTCCAAACCAGCTCGACGCCAGTCTTGGGAATCGGGAAGGCGTAATAGTGGCTGTCGAAGTTCTGCAGGCCGTTACCGCCGCCCACCAGTTCCGTACGAGTCGCACTGGTCTTGATCGCCGCATAGATATCGTCCGGTAATGCAGCGGTGCGATGCGTCGGATAGACCGGGATTCTGTAGCTATCCGGATAGCGTTTGAACATCGCCATCTGGCCGTCAGTCAGCTTGTCCTTGTACTGCTCCGCATTGGCAGCGGTGATGACAAATAGCGGTTTCTCATTGGCGAACGGGTCGGCAAGAAAGCCCTTGGAATCGACGGCGCCTGCGTTGGCGTCCAGGCCGCCGGTCCATGCCGGGATACTGCCGTCCGCGTTGCCGGCCTTTTCGGCGCCCATCGGCGTGAGGGTTCCACCCAGTTGGGCGACTTCAGCTGCAGGGACCGCAGCCATCACGCTGGATGCCAACAGCGAAAAAGCCAGTACGCCGGATTTCAAGGTTCGTTGAATGTGCATTGCAATGTCCTCTGCGTTAGAAGTTCACGCCAAAACTGAGAGCGACGAAGTCCCTGTCGACTGACGTGTTGAAGTCGCCGCCAAAGAAGTCCGTGTAGGAAAGGCTGGTGGTGTAGGTGTTCGCGTAGTCGGCATCCAGACCGATGCTCACAGCCTTGCTGCCTTCGTTGAACAGGCCGTTGGGGCCATAGCCATGAACGTCATGGGACCAACTGATGTTCGGTCGCAGGTTCACGCCAGCGAACACGCTGTTGTAGTCCCAGATTGCGCGGGCCCGATAACCCCAGGCGGTAGAAGTCACATAGCCGTCGTTATCGCAGTTGGTGGTCAGGTTGGTGAAATCGTTATTGCCCACCGCACCGGATATGGTCGTCTGGTTCAGGGCCCGACAGGTATTGACCGCGCCAGTGGCCGGCAGCTCGCCCGGCCCAAATACGGGGTCACGGCCATAGCGCGCATCCTGCCGCGAATCCAGACCACCCACGTGGACCACACCGAGTTCGCCAACCAGGGTCAGGCGCTCGGCGCCCATCACCTGATCGAGGAAGTGCGTCAGGGTCGTCTGGAACTGGGTGATTTCCTTGCGGCGATAGCCGTGCAGATCCTGCCCCGGCGTTGCATCGAGCACCGAAGCGTTGCCGTAGGCCGCAAAGCCGACCGGGTTTATGGGGGCCAGGGGGCCAACACCAGCAAACAACAGGTCGGTGGTGTTGAGCTGTACCGGCGCGTTGGGCCTGTAGCTCACCTCACCGCTCCAGGCGGTGCCGGTGGGCAGTGTCGTTGAGAAGCTCAGGCCATAAAGGTGGATGTCCTCGGGGTACTCCATGAAATAACTGGAGTTGCCCGCCACAACCAGCGGCGCAGCGGCGCCGGTGCGTGCCGCGGTGTTGTACACGCCTTGCGAAGGGGAAGTAACGCTCAGGAAGGGTGCACGGCTGTGGTAGTTCATGAAGTACGCGCCAAACTCGGTGTTCAGCGGATCGAACATGTAGCGCAGCGCCAGGCCCCACTGCCCGCTGTCGCGCGCGTCACGGTCGCCGGCGCGGCGCACCAGGGTGCCCTCGCCGTTCTGATCGATATCCATCGTCGTGCCGGGCAAAGCGGCATTCACCGCACGACCTGCCGCCAGGTTGTTGGTCAGCAGGCGCAGGTTATTGCTGCAGCCGTCCGCCACCACATCAGCCTGGGAGAAGAAGGTGCCGCAGTTGTCGACGACAGTCTGATCCCATTCCAACTGGTAGAAGGCTTCGGCCGAGAGGCTGTCGGTCAGACTCTGCGAGACGAAGAACATGTTTACCGGGATCAGGCCTTCCTTGATTTCTGCGCCAGGGCGGCGGAAGGCGGCCACGTCGATGGGGTTGATCGAGTTGATGCTGTTGAGGATGAAAGTGCTCTCGCCCCAGCTCACCACCTGCTTGCCCAGGCGCACGCTGCCCGGCAGGTCG
>JAEZBW010000128.1 GCA_023426765.1 Bacillota bacterium | reverse complement strand
GAATAGAGATTGTAGTCTTCGCCTTCGTATGTAATCTCCATGTAGCACAGGCTGCCGTCGATGGCCCCCCATACTCCGCGGAAATTGTCCTCAAAGACTCCCTGTTCCCAGTCCGCATGAATGTCATTGTCCCGACCAAGGAACAGCATGATATCATCTTCCTCGCTGTAGTAGGCCAGGTTAAAAAATACGCCCTTCACCGAGTCCAGGCTGTCGGGGCCTAGAATCAGGCGAGCATAGCTGTCCTCGGTGATCTCCACAGGCATGTCCTCTTCGAATTTATCAAGCGCTGTGACCGTTTCATAGCTTACATTCTCCAAATCCTCCACCGCTTCCTCCGATAGCTCACCACCGATGGAATACTGTATAAAATTGGGATATACCGGGTCCGCCGCAACCTCACTGTACAAGGCCAGTTCCTGCTCATCCCCGTTGTAGGAATAGTATACCGACAAGCCGGAAGCATTCTGACGATATTGGCCGTTGATTTTATACACAATGGCTTCCTCCAGTGCTTCCAGCACTTGAGCGGCCGTTTCCGGCAGAATGTTTTTTGCTTTCCGGACTAAATCACCCAGGTCAACCATGTTGGTATATCCGTCCGTGTTATTGTTTCCGCCGTAGTTCTCCGCCCGCTGCGCACTTCTTGCAAACTCGCCGCATACGGCGGGTGTTGCGATGGCGCTGGACAGAATCTCCTTGCCCATGCTGTTGAAGGCTGCAAGAAGCTTATCCAGTTTTTTCAGGTCCGTCACCGCCAGCGTGATTTCATCGGCAGTATCATAGCTCTCACAGCCCTCCATAAAGGTATCGCAGATGACGGTTCCCAGTTGGGCGCCATTCATCCCCGGGTTTTGGCCCAGTGCGTGCAGCCAGCCGTTGTAGCTCCATCCGTTTCCTGGCTCCAGCTCTTCCGATGCAACCAAATACGAGGCATATTTTTTAAAGACATTGGCCGTATCCAGGGTAGACATCAGACAAGTATCAAAGCCAACTAGCTCCAGTGGAAGCTCCTGCCCCCGATAAACCGAGGAGAAGGCTTGATCCATTTCGGTCAGCGTCAGGGCATCATAATCATAATTCTCATCGCAGGCCGCACCGGCGACACTTCCGCCGCCATGATCCCAGAACAGGAACATCCTGTGATCGGCCGGATAGTTTTCCTCGCAGAAAGACAGAAAATCCTGCAGCGTCGCCGAATCGCCCATATTGGCCTGCTCCTGCTCGTCAGCCAGCTCCAGTTGTTCTCCGCTGTAAACATATCGCTGAATCACTGAAGCATCTACAATATCATTCATCCATTCCGCCGCTCCGCCGGTTTCTATCACGACGGTGACATTCTCCGGAAGAGTAACCTCCATCATTTCAAGCAAATCGTCCGTCGCTGCTCCATTCCCGCTTTCCAGATCGCTGCCGCACAGATACCAGTAAACCGCCCAGGTGTCACTCGGATCATAGCTTTCTCCGGATGCTTCAAGAGCATTTTTCTCCCCAGGATTGCCATTTTCATTTTCTGAGGTTCCCGGAGTATCTCCCAGAGTATCCCCTTGAGTATCTTCATATGCATCTTCATGGATCTCCTCAGTTTCAGGATCATCCATCAAGGCAAACACCGCAAATACGATGAGCGCAACAACTATGATCGCGAGGAGCAATACAAGGATTCCTTTTTTCTTCATGATTCAGAGACTCTCCCTTTTCTTTTTCTTACTTAGCCGCAAAGAAGCTGGCAATGCTGAAACCGGTGGGCATCGGAATTGTAAACATATAAATCGTTGCGATTAAAAAGCTGACGAGCGATATCGCAATAATAACATACTTATTCTTATCACTCCTGAAGCTGCCTGCAATACCCAAAAGGAACAGAACGACGCCGTATATCACTGTAACCAGCCCATAAGCATCCCCGTTGGAGTTGTCTTTTCCACCTTCTTCCATGACAGCCGCTGATTCCGACAAAAGTGTATTGGCACTTTCAAAATATGTACCCGTAAAACCTTCCTGAGAAAAGGGTGAAACGAGTGCTTCCTCTTTTTCCATCCAGGCCAGTACGGTTTCCGTCGGATCGTCACTTGCATAATCCCAGCTCCAGCCAACAGCCGAAGCCATTTCCTCTGAAAGATTGTCATTGATTTTGAAATACAGCTTGTTCGCACTTTGGGCCAACGCTGCTGCATCGCCATTGTCCTGGGCAAAAAAGATATCAATCTGCAAATCGCTGATTTCATTCCACAGCAGCATATCCTGCATCATGCTCTGCACGCCGGCATTGTATTCGGAGTTTCCTTCAGACGCGAGGTTATTACTGGCTGCATAATTACTTGCCTGATTTCCTCCGTGCAGGGATCCGATCCAGCTGGCCCATGCGGTCAACACGGCCGTAATGCCCAGCATAACCACAACTACAATTTCAAGAATATGTTCCACATCTTTTATTTTCTTATTTTCTCCCATAATCAGAAGCTCTCCCTTCATTCATCAGCAGTGTTAGAAACGCACGGTTTAATTGCTCTGGAACGCAATGTTATTTCTCATTTTTAACGTTTGAAAATAGGAAGCAATGCGCATAAAAAGCCATTTGATACAGCTTTTGTTTGCTACTGCTTCCTACAGTTCATACTTTCTCAACAGGGCAGCCGCACATATTCTTTGAGTTCCCGTCCTGAGGGTATTTCACTGGAATTGTTAATTTGTAAGTTTACACTAATGCCTTTCCGTCTTTTGTAGTCATTTTTCCGGTAAGAATCATAATGATGTCAATGATCCACCAGATGCCAAAACCACCGACAGTAATCAGTTTTAAAATTCCCAATCCGGTATAACCCAAATAGAAACGATCGATTCCCAATTCTCCGAGAAATATGGAAATAATCAGTGCTGTTGTCTTTGATTTTGAACTCATGTCAATCTCCTCCGTATCATATTCAGATCCAGATTTTATTTTCTGAATCCTTCATTTTCCCGCATGCTTTAATCACGTCCAATAAGGCCAGTATTTCAGGAATGAATGTCCAAAAGAATATGAGATACAAAATACCTTTCTTCTTTTTACCGGCATAAAACTGGTGAGCTCCGAAGTCTCCCAAAAATACTGCTAAAATAATGTAAAGATATTTATCGACTCTTTTTTTATTCGGATGTTGATCCTGTGTCTCATTCACTCTCATTTCACCGGCTACAAATACGACTTCAGACATTATTCATCTCCTTGTCATTTAATAGGAGCGGGAAACAGGAACATGCTGTTTCTCCACTCCAAATGCATATCATATCCCCAGAGCGTTTATTGTCTCTGCCGTTTTTGTCGTCAGCTCCATGCAACGCTTCTTTGTATCACCAAACGCACCGGAAAGACCGCTCAAACCCCCGGTCAGTTTATCCAGTGCCATGTTCGCCAGCATTTTGTCAACGCCGACTGGCTGAACACCGCGCTGAACGGAAAACTTGCCATTCCCGCCCAGAATTTGCACCTGATTGTTACGGTCAAGCTGCGGGAATGCAATGACCCATGCGAAGCCGTTCTTCACAAGAGAAGGAACCCCTGCCTCAAACTTCACATCTTTAATTTTCTCGTAAAGCTCCTCCATTGAATAGCTTCCCTTCAAATTCAGCTTTTCAACTCTCACGCCTAATGCATCTTTAAGTCCCATAAAATGTTCCTCCTTTAAGATTCGGTTTTATTTTTTCGGCCTATTGGCCGCAAAAACCCTACTTCATTGCTCATCGCTGCATCAATGAAACAAGCTCGCCAAGCAGCGTTTTAAAAAGTTAGCTTTTGGGAAAGTTTAACATACTCATCTTAAAAAGGCCACTCCCCGGATGGGTAGTCTAAGGGTGTTTCTTACGACCATATTTCGATTTAGGAATACAAAAAAAGACAGAATACTTAACTATTACCTTCTGCCTATTTTACATCTTCCTTATGCGTGTCATGTCAGATTAGCTTTCTCTTAAAAGCTTCTGTAACAGCGGCTGTTCTGCTGTTCACACCCAGCTTTTTAAATATTTGTTTGGTGTGGTATTTCACATTCTCAACCTTAAGATCAAGTGTCTGGGCAATTTCTGACGTAGAGAAGCCCTCTGCCTGCAGCTTTAGTATTTTTAGGGCATTTTCACTGAAGGCTGCTTCTTCGGTTGCTGCTTTCAGATATCCCGGATAGGCCAATGCCATTTTTTCTGTTTCTGTAAGTACGGCCTGTTTGAAACCTGAATCTTCGCCCTTCCATTTGGTTTCCTTTAACAAACGGTTTACCGCAGCCCCTTCTCTGGAAATGAGCCGTACAAAATGATAGCTTTCTGCTTCAGTCAGGGTCTTCCTGAATATCTCATCCCACTGGGGATTCCCCATACGGTATTGGGTTATGGCAAGCAGCAGCTCTGCCTCCATACCGATATAGGTGCGCTTCATAACCTGGGCATAATACAGGAGACGCTGGAGAAGGCTTACAGCCTTTTCATACTTTCCGGTCAACAGATAATTGCGTACCTTTGTCAGATAGCGGAAGCGCTCCATGATGGTGAACTCCAACTCCTCATTCGGCGCTTGCTCCTGCCATTCCAACACCTGTGCAACCCTGCCCCTGTATAACCCTATGCGGGTTTGCAGGGCAATAAGATTGGGAAGCAGCTTTATTGCTCCTTCCTTTTCCACCTTTTTCCGAAAATTAGCAAGCAGTTCTTCAGCATCCTCAACATCCTGATTCAGAACATGCAGCCAGGACAAAATTCCTACAGCGACAAAGCATTGTTCTATTTTGCCTCCTGCCTGTGCCTGCAGCATGCCCTTATTAGCCAGATTCGCAATTTCATAGCTATCCCCGCCTTTTTCCAGGAAACTCTCTGCAAGAGCAAGATTGATCAGTCCCTTTCCATATTTCCCCAGGACAAACTCTAATAATTTTCCGATGCCCTTTGCCAGTTCTTTATCTCTTTTACTCCATTCGCAGAAATCCTTTCCACCGTTCATTTGGGAAGGAAGGTTACTGGTAACGGAGAATTCCGGCAGGGTGATTTTCCGGTTCATCAAAAGCGCTGCGGCATTTTTCAGTACGTCCGCAAGTGCCGTGCTTCCCCGCTGCGGCAGGCTGATATCCAGATAAACAAGCCAGCCCCTGGCCGACCTTTTTTCACTTCCGGATAATGTACCTTCCATTTTTATCAGTTCCTCATACCAGCGCTCGCTCTCCTCTGTATTCAGCAAAATGGACTGGAGCATGCTCATGCCCGCTATCAGCTCTATGCTTTTCCCGATCTTTTCTTCAGGCAGGGCCAGATAATATTTGCGCAATTCATAATAG
>JAEZBW010000166.1 GCA_023426765.1 Bacillota bacterium | reverse complement strand
AAGACCTGGATCTGCATGCCAGGCTGCACCGCGGCAAGCGACACGTCGCCGGCACGGTAGCGGATCGCGCGCCGGCTGGGGCCGCCATCGGCCTCCTCGATGGTCTGCCAGCCGGACCGCCAGGGATCGGCCGCGCTCCAGTCGCCGCTCTGCGCCACCCGCTGGCGCTGCCCGCCGATCATCAGGTCGAGGTCGCTGCGCTGCGCCAGCGGCACCGAATAGAGCCCGCCGCCCTCGGCGGTGAAGCCGGTGACCCGTTGGCCGCCGGTCAGGATCGGCGTCTCGCCGGGATAGGCGTGGAAGCGGACGCCGCTGTCGGCGCCACCCAGTTCCAGAGTCGACGCCATGGAATAGGTGCCGCCCCGCACGTAGGTGGTGCGGATGCCGGTCGCCCGCATGACGTCCCGCGCCCGTTCCAGGCTGGCGAGGGGGCCGTCGGTGCCGTCGCTGTTCGGCTCCGCCAGCCGCCCCGACCAGCCGTCGCGCCCGAGCGGGGAGACGAAGAGCGCCGCCTCGCCGGAAGCGGCCGCCACGGCGGAGAACGCGGGAACAATAGGGTCCACCATCTCAGGCCTTCTTCTTGACTGGCCTGCAGAATGGACGGGTATTAGTTTAAGATTAGTGTACCGTAAACATTGATAAATTCCGAATCCGCCATGTCTGTTATAATATTGTGAGATCAACATGACAAGTGCATGTCCCGCATTTATTGATCGATGACGGCGCAAGCCGAGGATCAGGAGCGGACGAACGGGGCTGGGTACTGCTTTGGGTGGCGGGAGTAACCCGTCTCCGAAGTTGGAGGCGGCCCTCGGGGTGAATATTTCGGGCTCACGGTGCGCCCGGCACCTCGAAAGAAGGGATTACGGCCCGATGGCAGTCACGGCCCAGTCAGAGGGTGGATCGCCCCGCGATCCCGGCATCGCCGCCCTGGTCACCGCCTTGCGGATCCTGGGCGTACCCGCCGACCATGACGCGATGCGGCACGATTGCGGCGGCCGCCCGGCCGATGTGCGCGAGCTGGTCCGTCAGGCGCGCCGCGCCGGCGCCAAGGCCCGCGTGACCACCACCCGGTGGGAGCGGCTGGAGCGCACGCCCCTGCCGGCGGTGGCGATGGGGCGGGACGGCGGCTTCCTGGTCCTGGTGAAGGCGAGCCACGACCGCGTCCTGGTGCATGAGGCGGTCGGCGGGCAGACCCGTATCCTCGACCGCGCCGGCTTCGAGGCGGAGTGGGACGGCCGCCTGCTCTGCCTGGGGCGCCAGGGCAGCATCGGCATGGGCATTCCGCGCTTCGACTTGTCATGGTTCGCCCGCGCGGTGTGGAAGTACCGCCCGATCCTGGCGGAGGTGCTGGCGGCGTCGCTGTTCCTGCAGCTGTTCGCGCTGATCTCGCCGCTGATGTTCCAGGTGGTGATCGACAAGGTGCTGGTGCACCACAGCCTAGGCACGCTCGACGTGCTGATGATCGGCATGCTGGTGGTCGTCCTGTTCGAGGCGGTGCTGGGCGGCCTGCGCACCTACACCTTCGCGCACACCGCCAACCGGGTCGATGTGGAGCTGGGGGCGCAGCTGTTCCGCCGCCTCCTGACACTGCCGATGGGGTATTTCGCCGCCCGGCGGGTGGGCGACAGCGTCGCCCGCGTGCGTGAGCTGGAGACGGTGCGCAGCTTCCTCACCGGCTCCACCCTCACGCTGGTGCTGGACCTGCTGTTCACCGGCGTCTTCCTGGGCGCCATGGTGCTCTACAGCCCGGTGCTGACCGCCGTGGTGGCCGTCTCCTTCCCGTTCTACATCGCCATCAGCCTGATCGCGACGCCGGTCCTGCGCCGGCGCCTGGACGAGAAGTTCGCCCGCGGCGCCGAGAACCACAGCCTGCTGGTCGAGGCGGTCTCCAGCATCGAGACGGTCAAGGCGATGGCGGTCGAGCCGCGCATGCAGCGCCGCTGGGAGGACCAGCTCGCCGGCTACGTGCGCGCCGGCTTCCGCGCCGCCAACCTCAACACCATCGCCAGCCAGGCGGTGCAGGTGGTCTCCAAGCTGACCGCGCTGGTGGTGCTGTGGCTGGGCGCCAAGCTGGTCATCGACGGCACCCTGACCGTGGGCGAGCTGGTCGCCTTCAACATGTTCGCCAGCCGCGTCGCCCAGCCGGTGCTGCGCATCTCGCAGCTCTGGCAGGACTTCCAGCAGGTGCGGCTGTCCATGGCGCGGATCGGCGACATCCTCAACACCCCGGCCGAGCCGGTGCAGGTCGCCGGACGCGCGGCGCTGCCCGCCATCAGGGGCGAGATCGTCTTCGACAACGTCGGCTTCCGCTACCGCCCCGACGCCCCGGCGACCCTGAGCGAGGTGTCGCTGCACATCCCGGCGGGCCAGGTGGTCGGCATCGTCGGTTCCTCCGGGTCGGGCAAGAGCACGGTGGCCAAGCTGCTGCAGCGCTTCCATGTGCCCGAACGCGGCCGCATCCTGGTGGACGGCATCGACTTGTCGATGGCCGACGCGGTGTGGCTGCGCCGGCAGGTCGGCGTGGTGCTGCAG
>JAEZBW010000125.1 GCA_023426765.1 Bacillota bacterium | reverse complement strand
TAGTGAGAGGTGCAAGATTTGAGTAAGCTTTGCCAGATAAATCCTGAATCTTAACAGAGCCGGATTTTTGCAAAGCATCTATGTCTCTTTGACTAAGACCGCTTATATTATATGCACTTAAATTAGTGGCGATGACCTTCATTAAATAGATTCTCTAAAATTCCATGCACCCTTCAGTGTAATATAAAATTAGCGCAAAAAAATTATTGACATTTATCCTTATCTAATGAAAATTTTGTCATATAACTTAATAAATATAGAATGATTTTCGATATAATTCTATTTTTTAAATAACATTTTGTAGAATTGCTCTAATATTGTTTTCCTCTCATTGGTATGTAATTGTCTTGTTGATTCCCAAGACGGCATAATGATTCTTTTATCATCAGGAGTGACATACCAGTATTTTGTTGAGCTGAGAATTTTGTCATCAACTAAACCTGCTTTAGTGACTTTTTGCAGGTCTTTGTAAGCTGAAAGCAGGCTTTCTCTCGGGATAGTGGGGTAAGCTTCATTAAAAGGAATAAGATCACCTGATGAAGTGCCGGATATTTTTGAAACAACATAAACTTCATTGCCTTTTACTACAGTTTTAATATAATCCGGTGCAATTCCTAGTTTTAATTTACTTAATCTTTTCATATTATCTGAATATGGCAAGCCATAAGATTTTAATAGGTTTTGAATGCTGTAATCCCCATGTTTAAACAATACTCCTTCAAATATTTTAAAATCTCCTCTTTGTGCAGAATCTATTAAAAATGAAGTTGCTTTACTTGTTGTTTCAGCGTTTTGAAGTTTAGTGACTACTTTATTTATAAATTCACTTTGAGTATAAGCTATGAATGGCAAATTTTTGACTTTCGGGGTTTTCCCCTCAAATGAGATATTATTGTTTATACAATTTTTGTGGCTGTTAAATAATGCTTTCATTTTATATGTCCTTGCTGAATTTTATCTAGTTAAGAGAATTTACATTAGTTTCATGGGGAATAAGTTTTAGCCCGTTTTGTCACTGCATCAAGCATGTTGTACCAACCGCTGCATTTTGAGCTTGCTGGATTATTTAAAAACCATCTTAAAAGTAGTCCGGCAGCAGCACTGTTATTGTCTGGCAACATATATTGAAAGGCAGCACAGCCGCCACCGCTTTTATAGCCAAAACCGCCAAGTAATTTTGACAATTCGTTTTCAATATTCGGGTCATTGTTTGGGTTAAATTTGGCTTTGAAATCAACTACATCAATGCCAGGGATAAATTCATCAATTCCTTGTCTTCCGGCACTTGCGATGTCAGATTGAACCTTACTTGCACCTTGTTGTAAGTTTGATATTGGAGAAATTATTACTCTTGTGTCTTTACAGTCGATATTAGTTAGGAAACTACTGTAATAAAATTTTTGATTCATCATGCTATCGCCTGTTCCCACAAAATCGTCAAGAACAACGAGGACTTTGCCGGTTAAATCAACAGGAGGTTTTCCAATCCCATTAAATAATATTATTTTTGTAGGATCTATTCCATTTGCCTTTGCATATTGTAATGCTACTAAATCAAAGCTGTTTCCGTTTGTAGGGCAAGCATAAACTACGTCTTTATCAATATTTTTACCCATTTTTTCTACAGAATCTTTTATTAGTGAATATTTTATTTTTAGCTCTCTGGTCATTGATTCAGGAGAATATGCAGAAATCATCATATCATAATATTTACTTAGAGTTTCTCTTGCCCACTCTTCTTTTCCGCTACCTTTATAGTTTGTTTCTACAATTTCATCGATAGTTGCACGTATTTGAGCTGTAGTTGGCATATTTGGAGCAAGTCTTTCTGCGATTTCAGTTGCTGAATGTCCGGTTGCATTTGAGTTTTTAATAACAGTAATATCTAGATTACTATCGCCAATTATAGCTCTGGCTCTTTGTATTGAATCTTGATTCAATACTTCATCTAATGAGGCTCCGCTATTTTTCATTTTCTTTATAACACTTGCAGCAAATGCTTCCAAGTTTATATCACCGTCAAAAAAGCTGTATGAAAAATAACTATCACCTATTTTTACGTCCCATCCGTCAATTGAGACAAGTTTAATCTTTCCTGCTTTTACGTCCTGTACGAACTTTAAGTACAAACTTTCCTCAGGGCTCCATTTTGGTGCAGCTTTTAGTTTTTCCAGATAAGATAGCCCTCCATCATCGAGAATAAATGCGCTTTTATTACCTGATAAACCATTACTGTATCCAATATCTGTAAACTGGTATTTATTAACTCCGACGTAATTTAGTGCATTATTTGAAGATACACCTGTTTTGTACAGAGAGCCTATGTCAAGATCGCCAAGTTCTTTACCAAGCGTTGCTATTTCTTTGTAACTTGAAAATTGAGTCAACCTTGATATAACTTCTGCAACTTCACTAGCATCTGCACCTGTTTCTTTTGCTATTTTGCTAATTATTGTATTAATATCTGTTGCGGTTGTAACTCCCATTGTTTCCATGATTTTTGTTTCAAGATGTCTTGCAAATTCTGCAGTATCTTTATACATAGGATCATTAAAGTCAATCTGACTACGAAGAGAGCCTTTATCAGCTACTTTTATATAAGGATTTCCTTGTTTGATTACGGCAGCTTCAGCTATTTCGTCGGCACTTGCCGCTGATATTTCAACTGCGGATTTTGAGCTTGGATCAATTTGAGTTTCAATTTTTGGAGTAGAACCGCCATTAGCTGCATTTGTAATATTGTCTGCTTGTTTGCCTGTAGCATCTCCTATATTTTGTGTTACAGTATCATCAGCTTGTTTAATAGCAGAGGAAGAGGCTGCATCAGCAATAGCTTCAGAGGATTCTTTAACAGCGGAATCAGAAGCGGCATCAGAAGCAGCGCCAGACAATTGTCTTCCTACAGTAAGACCTCCAAGCACACCTACTCCTGCAGTTCCGGCGGCGATATCACCTGAAGTTGATGCAGTTTTAGTTCCGGCAGTAGTAAACAATTCAGAACCTATTTTCTTACCTGCTTTACCTGCTATTCTAAACCCACCGCCAATGACAGGAGCAGCAATCAATCCGCCGATAGTTCCTTGTTTAACATCCTGAGTAAAGCTTTCAAGAGTAACTTCTTCTCCATTTGCAACTTTAGCTATATTTCTTGCTACAGCATCAGTTGCTCCAGATAAAGAGCCGTCAATAGCCATATCAATACCATAGGCAGCGACTTTGGCACCTATTGTCTTAATTCCGACTTTGGTGCCTTCTTTAGCGACATATTCTGCACCTTGTTTAGCAAGAAGCCTAGTAAGGAAGCTTTTACCGGCAGCCTTAGCACTTTCTTCAGCACCTTCTTTAAGAGCAGCTTTACCGATATTAAGTCCGCATGCCTTAGCAACACCGGTACCTGCAGCTCCACCGAGAGCGTTGGTAATAGGAGCCATCAAGCCGTTAATACTACCTGTAATAATATCATATGTAAAATCTTTAGCGGAATAACTGCGCCCGCCAACAGATGCGTCAATACCTTTAATAGCGACTTTAGTTGCAGCACCCACACCTGCAGCTAAGAGCAGAGAAGCACCTCCGGTAAGTGGGGCGGCAGCAATAGCGGCAACGGCAACAATACCTGAAACGATGTCACCAACGACATCCACACACATTTTTTGACCATCCTGGTATTTTTGTAGAGCAGCTTGTGCTTGTTCTTCTGTTATTTCACCATTTTCAAGTTGTTTAATAGTTTTTTCAACGTTATTTGAGCCGGCTTTCATGCCGAAAAGATTTTTAATACCATCCCAGGCTTTACCGATTAGACCTTGTTCTGATTTTGTTTTTTTTAGTTGTGATTTGAGTTCTTCAGCGACGGATGATTTAGCGGGAGGTTTACTGGTGAAGGAAACATTGTCATTAGTGAGAGGTGCAAGATTTGAGTAAGCTTTGCCAGATAAATCCTGAATCTTAACAGAGCCGGATTTTTGCAAAGCATCTATGTCTCTTTGACTAAGACCGCTTATATTATATGCACTTAAATTAGT
>JAEZBW010000079.1 GCA_023426765.1 Bacillota bacterium | reverse complement strand
CATCCGCCTGCACTGCTACCTAAGGACAGGAATCCTCCGCGGTTTGTCGCATAAAACAACACCAGAAAATCATCGATGACAGGTACGGTTCCTTTGCCCATCAGGGAGGCCTGGGCTATCTTTTTGGTCACCTGATCAAGTCCTGTCAGTACAATAATGGACAAAATACTTGCGGCAAGCCTGGATACTCGCTTCAAAATCATCACCTTTTCACTATTTCTTCCGGAAGCCCCGGAGACAGGTTCGTGCCAGCCTGCATGGCATGACTCGGCTAGTCTATTTTACCACACATTTTTGAGAAAAGAAAAAATTTAACGCAAATCAACATAAAAATTTCTTGCACAATAGAACGAGGCCGGGATGTTCTCCTGCCTTGTATGCAGTAAAGCTTCACAGTACGTTGTTCGGAGCCGGCTCGGGTTTCCCGACCGATTTCTGTTCGTCACCTGAACCACTCACTAATTCTCCTGGAGGTGCGAACTGTAACCCTCTATATACCCCTGTTGGAATTACTGCGCATTACGATTGCACGTAATCGCTTCTGTTGTTATAATGAGAGAAACTGTTATTACCAGCCTAGGAGACCGTTCGGAAAACCAGGTTTATTCATATTATACCGGGTTCCAAGTCTGAAAACCCGCATGGTGACGTGTATTTTTTCACGTCTATACGTCTTTTTTATGAATAAACCGACTTTCCGAGCCGGCTCCTAGGTAAAACTATCCGGGAGACAGTTTCCAATGGGCAACCGGTACGAACAGTATAGAAGTAACGTCCTTCCCATCGGGAGAGACTTGCGCATAAAGGCATATATTTTAGCTTAACTGATAAATAAGGGTAACAGGAATGGTGATATAATGGCAGACTGGAATTCAACACAATATCTGAAGTTTAAAAACGAGCGTACTCAGCCGGCGATTGACCTGGTAAACCGAATTACGGCAGTGAATCCGCAAAAAATTGTTGATCTTGGCTGCGGGCCGGGAAACAGCACTCAGGTTCTGGCTGAAAGATTTAAACAAGCCAGCATCCTTGGTGTTGACAATTCGGAAAACATGGTTGCGGCAGCAAAGGAGAAATACCCCGATCTGGATTTTTGCATCTGTGATATCAGTGCGGAGTTATCCCAGCTGGATCATGATTTTGATGTGGTTTTCTCAAACGCATGCATTCAATGGGTGCCGGACCATCAGAAGCTGATCCCTGAAATGATGGGGCTTCTGAATGAAGGGGGGGTTCTGGCGGTTCAAATCCCGATGAATTATGATGAGCCGATTCACAAAATCATCCTTGAGGTTAGTTCATCAGAGAAGTGGAGTCCCTTTTTTCCGGAACAGCGAATTTTTTATACCCTTACACCGGGGGAATACTATGATATCTTAAGTGCATGTACAGATGAAGTTTTTATCTGGCAGACCACATACTACCATGTGATGAAGTCCTGGCAGGATATACTGGAATGGTACCGCAGCACAGGACTAAGGCCGTATTTGTCCGTGCTGGGAGAAGAACGCAGAGGAGAGTTCGAAGCAGATATCTATCATCGGCTTGTAAAGGAATATCCCATGCAAAAAAACAGAGACATCCTGTTTAAATTCCCCAGGTTCTTCTTCACCGCTTGCAAGAAATGAAAAATGTATGCATCCATGAACATGAATTTCTGCGCATTGCGTGGCCGAAATGAAAACGTGGGCAAAGTGAAGAAAAAAGATACACAAGATACTGCCCACGTTTTTGCACTCTATTCGCGAGGTTCTCATCGATTGTGCACAGGCTCGCAATTGAACCCGTCCGCGATCTCAACTCAAATAGGGCCGTGCATACAACTGCTTTTTCTTCAGGCCATTTTTACGGGCTGTGCTGACCCAACCCCTATCGGCTATGAATAAGTAAAGCTTACGGGGAAACTCCATATCAATAAAAACATCTTTTAACGGTTCGGACACATTTCCTTGAACATCCTGGGCCATTAGCCTGAAACCATCATCCAGCCGGGCGAATGTTTTTTTCATGAACGGCGCATCCTTCACGCCTTCTCCCAGCATTCCGCCTCCGCCCATCATGATTCCGAAGCGGAAATCCGCCCCGATTTTTTTACTGAAACAACGGATCACCTCTACGGCATCTCTGTTGATGCCGGCTTCGGGGAAGCCACAGTTTACGATGGCATAAGCTTTGATTTTGTCTGCTTTGCCGTTATTCTCTTTGAAGTAAGTGTAATAATCCTGCATAAACCGCATCATCATTCCGGGAAGACAGAAAATATACAAAGGAAACGTAAATAGAAGGGCATCCGCATGCAGCATCAATTCAAAATCTCTGTTCCAATTCCCGTGAGTTAGACTATCACGGACATTTACCCTGAAAACATTGAGATTGTCGGACTTCAGGAGTCCTTCCCCGTAGCTGTTCAAAAAATCGGAAGCGGATGGAGGTGCCATCTTTGGACTTCCGTTAATTAAAACGATCTTTTTGGTTTCCTGCATTACATTTCACCTCCATATTTTTTTAGAGTCAATTGACCCAATGCCTGTGCGATTTCAGTGTCGTCGCCCTGATATAACAAGACATCGAGGCCGTTGCGGTACTTGTTGATGTTGTTGAAAAGCTTCTTTTCATCATCATCCAGCTCATCACCATACCCGATAATTACCTGGAGGGGATACTCTTTGTAACGGGGGGGATGCATGGTCGAGCCATCCTTTCGTTTGATGAAAAAGGGGAGAACATTCGGGAGCCACCGGTCAAGCGTACTCTTGATATTGCACGAATACTGTCCGAACACGACAGGACTGAGATAAAAAACCGCATCGCTGTTAATATACGCACGGTTAATCGAACTCATTCTGTCATTGATGACACATTCTCCGGGCTTTTTAACCCAGCATCCGAAGCACCCCATGCAATACCCCAGCTCATCCTTTTCAATCCGGACATCTTCGATGTCAAAGCCTTTTTGTAAAAGATAGGTATGTATCAGCTGTTCCAGCCATTGAAACGTTTCCGTCCGATATTCACTATCGGAAATAATCAACGCCTTCATAGTAAACCTCCTTAATGTTAACAGTGTCAACATAAATATAACATGGAATGTTTACTCTGTCAACATTAGATGTTATAATTGTTTTATTCCCCTGGGTTAAGCTAAATTAAAACACTACCCTGGCCCAAAGAGATGAAGTTTGAAAGGACTGATAATTTTTGACCGAGAAAAAGTATCACCATGGTGACCTGAAGCTTTCACTAATCGAAGCAGGAATCCGCATCCTGAACAGGGACGGTTACGAGGCTTTTTCCCTGCGAAAGGTGGCAAAAGAATGTGATGTCAGCCAAACAGCGCCATATCGGCATTTCAAAGATAAATATGAGTTGATTCATGCCATGATCATGCATGTCATGCAGCAGTTTAACCAAAGCTTAGAGCAGGCAATCAGCAAATATCCGACAGACCCGAAAAGACAGCTGAGTGAGATGGGAGTGGCTTACATCCGGTTTTTCGTTGAAAACCCTGAATACCTTCGGTTAATGTTTCTGAACAAAAGACCGGAAACGATGGTGGGTTCGGACGAGTGTCCAGGGTATGAAACACCGCAGGGTCATCCTTTTGCCACTTTTTTCAGCACGCTTGAACGATACTCTGAGAAAACGGAAGGAACCGGGATGGACAAGGATCAATTGATGCTGTACAGCTGGGGGCTTGTCCACGGCATTTCCATACTCATCGTGAACAAGGAAATCCCATATCAGAAGGATTACTTGCAGGTTGCCGAAAAATTGATGCGGAACCTGAACTTCTAGAATAAGACATCAAGGGTGACGTACTCCCACCACCTAAGAGATGGGGGCTTCTTGGGACGTATCGGCTAACGCCGATATAATTACCAAGCTATCCCCATTCGTCCAATGGTTCTTGATATT
This sequence comes from Bacillota bacterium, assembly GCA_023426765.1. Taxonomy (GTDB): domain Bacteria; phylum Bacillota; class Clostridia; order DSM-8532; family DSM-8532; genus JAAYJG01. The sequence goes on along the minus strand of JAEZBW010000079.1, from coordinate 48 downwards.
TTATGTTATCCCGAGCATACGACAACCCTCAATTTTGATATTGATGGC
>JAEZBW010000023.1 GCA_023426765.1 Bacillota bacterium | reverse complement strand
GAATGCGCCCCCCGTGCGTGCATCGATAAGATGCAGGCGCCGCGGCACCGTCATCCAAAGCGGCGTTGCCGCGGCTGGCGATATCACACCGCTCGCGAGCGCACCGAACAGGACCGTTCGGCGATCGGGATTCCCACCGGCGGATGGAATCCTTGGGAGGACAGCCTGGGCTCTGGCGTGACATGTACGCGAAGTCAACGGCTTTCACCCTCAACGTGTGTCCCTGGCATTCATGGGGGCGGTTATAATACCTTAGAGTTAGGGTATGCTGAGCATCACTCCTACTGAATTTGGTAGATAACCTAGCCACGAGGGAGTCGGTGCCGGATCGAGGACAGGCCGCAAACGTGCTCGTCGGGTTCCTGGAAGGGGTCGCACGCCGCGACGCCGAAGCCTATGCGCGTGGCTTCGCGCGGCGCAGTCTGGGCACAGCCGAGACCTGCTGGTACGCGGTGGAGCCGTTGTGGAGCGGTTACCTTTACGAGATTCACGAGGGGGGGCCCGGCCGTTCCTTCCTGCCCGATCTGGCCCGCGAGATCGACGCCCATCCGGGGGGCGTGGCTCTTGTTCCATCTGGACTTAGAGTGCTCGAGGTAACGGTGCGCAACGGCCGTCCGGTCGGCGCGCTGCTGCCCGAAGCCAAGAGCCGGCTGGTCCAGACCCAGATGGGCCTTATGATGCCCACCGCGCGCACTGACGGGCGCCCCTTTGGCGTGCTGGTGCCTGCCTGGGTCACCAAGGATCAGATCCGGTTCCGTGCTCTCCAACCGAGTCGGCGGATGAAGCGGCTTCGCCGTCCAATTCCGATCGAACTCGCCACCTCGGCCGCTCTCTTTGCTGTCGGCTTCGCAACGCTGATCGGGGGTAGCGTAAGCTTCTTTGGCTCACCGGCCCGGGCACCGAAGCCGCAGGTCCGGGCGCTCGACGCGATGCCCCATCGTCAATGGGACGCTGTTCTGACCGCGATTGGCACCGGCGGTTATGCCGCCAAGCTCGAATACCGATCCGGTCGATGGACCATTGAGAGCGAGCCACCATGACACCCCTGATTCGACCATGCTAAACGTGTCCTGGCGCGGTCTGCGGCGTCTTCCACGCCCGGTGGAGGGGGCGGGCGGAGAGACGGTCATCAGCGGGAGTCCCCAGAGTATGCGGCAGTGGCCGAACCGGCACCGAGCCATACCGCAGGCGCTGCTAGCGGTTGTGATCATGATGATATCCGAATCGACGGCTGCCGAAATAAACCCGTTTCTGCCGCCCGCAGCCCGCCAGGCTGAACTCGATCAGCACATTCAGAAACGCGTGGATCGGGCGGTCGAGGCCATGGAGCAGCGATTGATGGATGCGCTGATCAACGCGTTGGAAGGGAAGGCAACGGGCGGTCCTCTTCCCCAGGCGCTCCACGATGCGCTCCGCCGCCGCGGCGCGGAAGCGGTGCAAGCCGGGCCACTTCCGCCAGGCCTGCCGGGTATCCCCGCACTTCCGTCTCCCACGAATGGGATGGGCGGGCCTGTCCCCTCCGGGGCGGTGTTCATCGGTTGTCTCGATGGCCAAGCCTTCTTCCAGGACCGGACAGGAACGCCGATCCTGGTCGATCCTCGGGCGTTCCCACCTTCCGGTGGTGGAGCGGCAGCATGCGCGCCTTGAATGGGATGGGGGGGCGGTGCGCGCTCGTCGCGCTGTTTTCCCTTGCGGGCTGTTCACTGCCGCCCGTTGATAATCTGCCACCGCGTGAGGAGGTGGTCTCCCGAACCCAAGCCCATCTGGAGACCGAAGGCGCCCCGGCGGTGATCGAAGTGCCGGTGGGAAGGGGTATGCTGGTGGCACGCTCGGTGCGCGAGCGTCTCCCCTCGACCATAGCCGCGCGTCGGATTTCGGTCAGCTTCCCCGCCGGCGAGGCGACGCTTGAGCGGCTGGCCACGATGGTGTCCGTGGCGGGAATCCGAACGGTCACTCGCTTCGAGACCAACAGCGACACCGACATGTTGCGCCGGCCACTGCCATTCCGGGCGTTCAGCGGGACGTTCGGCGAGTTGGCGAACGTGCTCGAATCCGGCATGGGCGTGGTTTCGTGGTGGCAGAACGGCACACTGTTCCTGACGGACCGGGATCGCTTCGCCTTCACCGTGCCGCAGAACATGGCCGTCATCGAATCGATCACGGCCGACTTGAAGAGTCTGGGCGCCGTGGATATCACCCAATCCCTTCGTGGCGGGCAGATCGTTTTCACGGCCCCGCCCAGCCTCTACGCTGAGGTGATCCGCCCCTACATCGACCGCATCCATCGCAATATGGCGATGATCAAGGTGCAGGTGGCGGTGGTGACCGTGTCGATCACGGACCAGTCGGCCAGTGGATTCGACTGGAGCGCCTTCAGCTTGCAGTTCAACAGCCGGAACGAACCCGCGGCGACACCCTCCCGGCCCGCGGGGAATGCGAACCCGATATCCGTCAACATCGTCGAAGCGGGCAAGATCCTGGGCGTCAGCGGCGTGTTCAACGTGGCGAGCGCCATCTCCTTCCTGTCCCGCTTCGGGAATGCCGATACCCGTCAGAACGCCGAGGTTCATACCCTGTCCGGCACCGAGGTCGTTTTGCGCAGCGGACAGACGATTCCCTATGTCAGCGGCGTTGGCGTCAATACGATCGCGAATGCGGGGACCACGGGAGCGCTTCTGGGGTCGGCTCAGACGTCGACGGTCGATACGGGTTTGACCCTGCGGCTGACCCCACTCTTCGATGCCGACTCGCGCCTCGTGACGATTGCTCTCAACGTCCTGGTCAACAGCGTTCTGGAGTTCCGCGAACTGTCCGCCGGAAATCAGGTCGGCACCTTTACACAGCCGGTGACACAAGAGCAGGCGCTGAACGACATTGTCCGCGTGCAGGCCGGCAACACCGTGGTGCTCGGCGGCCTGCAGATCGATGGCGCCACGTTCGCCGGCAACGATGCGACACAACTGCGCCAGATCGCCGGTGGCGCGCCGACCGGGCTTGGCCGGCAGGCCCAGGACGTCCGCCGGGAAGCGTTGTTCATCATTCTTCGGCCGACGGTAACCGTGTTCCATGAAGGGAGCGGCTGAGGCCGAGGCAGCATGCCCCTGTTCCGTGTCCGACTGATTGCCGATGGCAAGGCGCGTACGCTGGAAATCGACGCTCCGGATGGCGAAACAGCGCGCATCCTTGCCAGTGCCCGCGGGCGCGTTCTGGACGTGACGCGGCGCCGCGGCTACGCGCTGCAGCGGGGGATCGGACGCAACGAGCGCCACATCCTCTTCATTCGCTTGGCCTCCATGCTCGAATCGAAGGTCGGCCTCGCCGACGCTCTGCGGCGCATCGAGCAGTCGTTTGGCGGCCGGCTCCGACAGGTCGCTGCCGGTCTCGCCGATGCCGTGGAACTGGGCGACGACCTCGCCACGGCCATGGCACGGCGCTCCCAGGATTTTCCCGAGACGGTCGTCGCCCTGGTGCGGACCGGAGGCTTTGGAGATGGCACTCCCGCCGCTCTCCGCACGGCCGCCGCGTTCGAAGAGGAGATGGGGCGAGCCCGCGAACGGCTCGGAGGGGGGCTCCTCCTGGCTGTGGGCCATGCCTTGGTGGCGGCGTCGATCATGGTCGGAACCGCCTACTGGCTGACCCCCATGCTGATGGAAGCTGAGGTTTTCCGGTCGGCCAAAGGCGCAGCCAATATTGATTGGGTGGAAACCGTGGCGGATGTGGCCACCAGCCTTGCTCTGGCTTTCATCGTTGTCCTCCTGACCCTGGCGGGACTGGCCACGTTGGGCCGCAGGCTCGCCCCAGCCGCGGTTGAACGAATGATCCTGGCAATACCGTTCTTCAGAGACCTGGCTCTCGGATTGCGCAACTACGTTACGTTTTTCGAACTCTCCTTGCTCATACAAGGAGGAATCGGCATCGACCGCGCGCTGAGGATTGTTGCGGACGGTTCTCCGGAAGGGGCGATGCGCCGGGAACTCCTGGCCGCAGCCCAGGCCGTCACCTCCGGTTTGCCCTGGCCGGGCGCACTAAGAGGCATTCACCCTACGGATCGGGCCTCCCTGGCCGCGGCGGCGAATCGCGAAGAAATATCCCGCACCCTAAGAGCACTCGCCACTGAGCACCGCGACCTTTATCTTTTTGCAACCTCGGTCGTCGATCCCGTACTGCGGAGTGCCTCGGTCGTATTGCTGGGCATCGCCGGAGCCGTCCTTTTCGGATTGACCGTCCTGCCCATACTTCAGCTTGCTGAACACTTGGCCCGCACCATTCAGTGACCATGGACACCAGAACGATTCGCATTGTTAGCCTGATCCTCACGGTGGCAGGCGGGCTCTTCATTGGAATCGGCGGAGCATTCTATGTGCGTGCGTGGACCACGCATGGCACAACAAGCGAGACACGGGCGCAGACTGCGGCTGTGTGTACCAGCGTGCTGGGCACAATGGGGGAGGTGGCACGAACGGCGTCTGGCGGGCTGCGTTTGATGGTGCCTGAGGTTCCGGACCCACGCTCACGTATGGCCGATGCCTCTGCCGTCCTGGCGGCGTGTCCGGAGTGGACGATGACGTACTTTTGCATGGGGCAGCGCTGTGCCGAAGGGGAGCGGGTCAGCATGATCCTGGAGCTGGCTGCCCCCACCCCTTGAAGGGATTTCCGGGTGAATGCCACAAGATGCTGATTTGTATTTAATGGCCTCGCGTGAATACGGAAAATGTTCTGGCGATGAGCGAGTTTACCGCGTCCGAATTCATGAAGAGTCAAATTAACTTAAAATAAACAGAAAGCATTAAGACTGTTGGCTATCTGTGCTCGCAGCGATGCTGGGGGAGCGGCAGGCGGCTGTTCCCACCGCAGGGCTATGCGGCTGCCTTCTGCATCTCCATTAGCCACATAGAAAAGGGGAGAAACGATGTTTAACCTATTGACAGTCCTCATTGCCGTTGCGCTAACCGCCATCATGGGCGCGGCCGGCGTGTTCTACGGCGGCAGCGCTTTCACGACGGCGGGCCCCAAGGCCGCGGCATTGGGTATTACCCAGTCCGCATCGCAGGTTACCGCCGCATGGACGCTGTACACCAACGACGCCAAGACAACCACCTTCAACGGCGCCGGCAACACCCCGACGCTTACGAACACGGGCAATACCGCCACCGATCTCATCAGCGGCGGCTATCTCTCCGCCCTGCCGACGGCTCCCACCAATGCGGTTGGCTGGGGTGGCGGTAATGCCGGTTACCTGTTGGATCTCACGGATAAGGCCACCAACAGCGGCATCACGGGTGGCGCGGCGCCACACGGCGGCGTCTTTCTCGTTCTGCCAAGCACGGCTGGAACCCAGTGCTTGGAAATCGCGCGAGCCGGCGGCCAGGCCACGTCAACCGGTACACTGGCTGCGCCCGGCACCAGCATCGCCAGCCTCATCGTTGCTACCCGTGCCGACTTCAACACGGCCTTTGCTAATGTTAAGTTTGGCTGCGCCCAGCTTACCAACGCGGCAGCTCTGACGTTGAACAACGTTGCGGGGATCGCCGCCGACGACAACAAGCACATTGCCTATTTCAAGTATTAAAGGCTCATAAATTTGCGCTTTTCCTTTCATAAAGATGTACGTTGTGAATGGATGGCTCATACCGTTTCGAAGGAATGGTGTCGGTGAACGGGCGAGCATAGCTACGTCTTTCTTTCCGAGGGTGCGTAGTCCGGCGTAAGCGCAGCCATGGCTTGGCACCACCAGGGGTAGCCGACCAGCCGTTGTAAGGTGGCGGGGACTTCCAGTACGGCTCCAGGGCGGCGGTGAGCGCCTCCTGGAGTTCGTCCACGGACGCGAAGATGCGGTTGGCTGTACCGCGGCCCGGAAATGAGACAGCCGGCTGGGCTTATTCAGGCGGCGAAGGGTAGCTCGGGCATGGGCGTCTCATCACCCCCGAGTTGGTCGGCGCGCACCTGGGCTGGGGTGCGGTGTCCATG
>JAEZBW010000099.1 GCA_023426765.1 Bacillota bacterium | reverse complement strand
GCCTCTCGAGGGCTTGGAGAAAGAGTATTTCCTCGATGTGGTTCAGGGGGTTATGGATCATCGGGACGAAATAGACGGTCTGATTCGAAACCATGCCAGAGGCTGGTCTTTGGAGCGAATGCCAAAGGTTGACCTGGCCATTATGCGTCTGGCGATCTATGAGTTACGGTTCCGCAAGGACATTCCATGGAATGTGTCTATCAATGAAGCGGTGGAGCTTGCCAAAAAATATGGCGGAGATCAGTCAAAAACCTTTATCAACGGCGTATTGGGCAAGGTTGCAGCTTCTCTTCAGGTTTCGGAAGGTTAAGCCTATGCAGGAAAGGTTAAGTGTCAGCCAGCTGACAAGATACATCAAGCGGTTGTTTTCCTATGACAATGTTTTGTCCAACGTTTGTGTCAGCGGTGAGATTTCCAACTACAAGCTTCATTCCTCCGGCCATATGTACTTTACCCTGAAGGATGAACAAAGCGTTATCAAATGCGTCATGTTCAAAACACAGAACCAGAGGCTGCGTTTCAAACCCGAGGATGGCCTGAAGGTTATTGTCCGGGGCTATGTCTCCATCTACGAAGCCGGAGGGTCTTATCAGCTGTATCCTGAAACCATGGAGCCCGACGGGCTTGGGAATTTGTATCTGGCCTTTGAGCAATTGAAGCAAAAGCTGGATCGGGAAGGTTTGTTCAATCCCGAAAGGAAAAAGAAACTGCCCTTTCTGCCCAAAAGCATTGCAGTGCTCACGTCCCCCACCGGCGCTGTCATCCAGGACATCATGAATGTCCTTTTCAGAAGGTTTCCGAACACAGTTCTAAAGGTATTTCCAGTCATGGTACAGGGAGAAGGCGCAGCAAAACAGATTGCCAATGCGCTGGATTTTATCAACCGTTTTCACGCTGCAGAGGTTGTCATTATCGCCCGCGGCGGGGGTTCACTGGAAGAACTGTGGCCGTTTAACGAAGAAATTCTGGCAAGAAGTATTTATCATTCGGAAATTCCAGTAATTTCTGCAGTTGGACATGAAACCGACTACTCCATTGCCGATTTTGTCGCCGACCTTCGAGCTCCCACACCTTCGGCTGCAGCTGAATTGGTCGTGCCCGAAAAAGAAATTCTCGTAAAAAAGCTTGCCGAGCAGAAATTACAGTTAAAAAGAGCTTTAGTGGGAAGAATACAACAGGAAAGACATAAGCTTGAACAACTGATGAAAAGTCCATCTCTGCGACACCCTATGGATAAGGTGAATCAGAAGAAGATGGATCTGGAGATTTTGAAAAGGAATCTGGACCATGGAATCCATCGGAAGCTGGATGCTGCAAAATCCAGACTGTCGCTTCTTTGCGGAAAACTGGATATGCTCAGCCCTCTGATGGTTTTGTCCCGGGGCTACAGCATCACCCGTGACATCCGGGAAAAGATCATCCGATCGGTCTCCGAGCTTCACGAGGGAGACGAACTGGATATCATTCTCTCCGACGGAACAGCCCGGTGTATCACCAAACAAATTTTCGACGAGACCAAGATTGGAACCTAAGCCCGAAGAGATGAAGTGGAAGCAAAACTAGGGAACATTCCACAGCATTAAAAGGGAACATTCCACAGCATTAAAAGGGGACATTCCGCAGTATCAAAAGGGGACGTTCCGCAGAAAGCCTGACCCGCGGAGCAGCGGCTGGTCGCAAGCAAAAGCTTGCTGCTCGCCCATGCAACCCGGGTGTGTCCCCTTACCGAAGATCCCGCGAAGCAGCGGCTGGTCGCAAGCTAAAGCTTGGCTGGTCGTAAGCTAAAGCTTACTGCTCGCCCATGCGTCCTGGCTGCTCGCCCATGCAACCCGGGTGTGTCCCAAAGGTAAACTAAAAGATGTCAAAACCTAAGTCTGAAGAGATGAAGTGAAAGCTAAGATAGGGGACGTTCCGCAGTATCAAAAGGGGACATTCCGCAGAAAGCCTGACCCGCGGAGCAGCGGTGTGTCCCCTTACCTATAAAGGAGTTAGAAATGGAACCTGAATTAAAGTATGAAGATGCCGTGAAACAGCTTGAAGAAATTGTGGCTGCTTTGGAAAAAGGAGAGCTTTCTCTGGAACAATCCCTGGAGCTTTTTCAAAAGGGTGTCGCTCTGTCTGCGTTCTGTACCAAAAGACTGGATGAAACCGAAAAACAGATCGTCCGTCTGATTGAGGAAAAGGGAGAATGCAGGGAAGAGAACTGGATGCTGGAGGCACAAAAATGAATTTCACCGATGAACTGACCGCTCTGGCTTCCCTGGTGGAAGGGTACCTGAACGGCTATTTTGATCAGCTGCTTGAAGAACTGCCTGAGAAAAATCTGGCTAAATCCATGCGATACAGCATTATGGCGGGCGGAAAAAGAATCAGACCCGTATTAGCCCTGGCGACGGCAAAAATGCTTGGATTGTCGGTTGAGGAACTGATGCCTGTGGCGGCAGCCTTGGAAATGATTCATACCTATTCATTGATTCACGATGACCTGCCGGCGATGGATGATGATGAGACCCGGCGCGGCAAGCCCACCAATCATGTGGTTTACGGGGAAGCCATGGCGATCCTGGCCGGGGATGCGCTGTTGAACGAAGCCTTTGAACTTTTGCTTAAAAATGCTTTAAAAGCCGGGGAGAATATGAGCAGTGCCCTTGAAGCAGCTTTCTATATAGCGAATGCAGCCGGCAAGGATGGAATGATCGCCGGCCAGGTGATAGACATGGAATCCGAAGGAAAAGCTATCGAGGCTGAAACCTTAAAAACAATGCACCGCAAAAAGACCGGTGCGTTGCTGAAAGCAAGTATTCTCGCACCTGCGGTTTATGCCTGCGCCGATACCGGCACCCGGAAAGCCCTTTCGGAATATGCCGAATGCATCGGCATAGCCTTCCAGATTAAAGATGACCTTCTGGATGTGGAAAGCTCGGCTGAAGAGCTGGGCAAACCTGTAGGCAGTGATGCAAAAAACAACAAAACAACCTATGTCACTTTATTCGGAGTGGAACCTGCAAAACAGATGCTTGCAGAAATTACCGAAAAAGCGTTAAGAATTCTTGCACCCTATGGGGAAAAAGCCTGGTTTCTAAAAGAAGCGGCACGTTATATCGCATCAAGGAAAAATTAAAGGTAAGGACCGGAACAGAGGATTATGTTTAAAAAACTATTGGAAATCATCACGAATACCGCTTTTATCACCCCTGTTCTGTCATGGTTTATCGCACAATGCATCAAATTCGTGCATCACTATTTCAGAACAAAGAAGTTTGATTTTAAAAAGTTTATCGATTCGGGCGGCATGCCCAGCTCCCATACCTCTTTTACAGTATCGCTGGCGACGATTATGGGTATACATAATGGCTTTTCCTCGGACATCTTTGCCTTATCGGCCATTTTTTCGCTGGTGGTCATGGCGGATGCTGCAGGCCTGCGCCGTGCGGCCGGAAAACAGGCCGAGGTTCTGAACAAGCTTGTGAATTCCAGCGAGCATGTTCAGCTGGACAAGGAATTGAAGGTGCTGCTGGGACATACTCCTGTTGAAGTATTCGCCGGGGCAGCATTGGGGATTATAGCAGGGATATTGATACATTAATGCATTCAATCGGCGGCAGAGTGTCTTCAAGTGACTTAAAGAGAGTTTTTCAGAGTATTCTGCCCTTTTCTGCCCTTCAAATCTATGCTATAATAAGGTTCAAACATATTCGGATGGCGCAGTATTCTAGTTGGTACTGTTTGTTTCGAAGGCGGGCCTAAAAATCCGCTAAAGGGCACATCGATGAAGTTCCTGGTGCCGGCTTGTTACGCCCAGTGATGGGCTGGTGCTGGGAGTTAAGGTTTTGGGGCAGCCTGCAATGGCATGCAGGTCATGACCCCTTTACCGCGGAGACTCGTAAAACGTGGAAGAAAGGTTGCGCTTTTATCAGTTACAAACCTTGACTACGTTGCGGGTAAGAACCTGCTTTGCGGTACCTCGATTAGGTGCTGTGAGCAGCGTAGCCTGCCTTGAGTGGGGTTTTGTGAGGGATAATGGATCAGGTGCTTCGGTGTTGGCCAACGCCGGTGCATTATTGCCATTTGAAATCCACTCTGCAAAAGAGGCTAGAAGCAAATAAGGCTTTCGGGGAAAACCCCTAGACTGTACATCAGATATACATGGGATTGCAGTGTGGACTAAGTGGTGATCAGGCTTCGAAGCGGGTAACCCTTCGACGGACGGTTAAATGGAAACAGCCGTTTTGGCAACAGACGGTACCGGCTGGGGAAATCCTGCCTGACCTAAGCCGCAAAATTTACTTTGTGTATCGC
>JAEZBW010000706.1 GCA_023426765.1 Bacillota bacterium | reverse complement strand
GCATACAGCCTTCTGTCAGACATATGTGTTTATCCGGTCATGAATTTCTCGGTATTTTTTATTGACGACTTCCCGGCGCCAATGCCGGAAGGCTACCACACCGTGATTCTCAAACAATATGGACGGGACATCGAGAACTTTTATAAGAACATCTGGTGGCCGGATATGCTCCGGCTATCCCGGGAGTACGGTTTGAAGTATACAGGATTGCTGGTGGAAACCTACAATGACAATGTGAAAGGCCCTTTCAGCCCCGAACAGGATATGGAAAGCTACCGGTATTTTGGGGGTATGCTGATTAACAGCGGGGGAGAAATCGGCCTTCATGGGTACAACCATATGCCTTTGTGCCTGGAGAGCTTTGATTATATGGGGTTTTATGACTATGCCAAATGGCCTGATGCCGAACGAATGACAAATGCCATGAGTGAGTTAATTCGCTATGGTACGGAACTGTTTCCGGAAAACGAGTATGTAACCTATGTGCCTCCTTCCAACATCATCAGCCAGGAGGGAAGGGATATGATTTCCGAACGGTTTCCCCAGATTAAAGTGATATCGGGACATTACTACGAGTCGGAGCTGATGAATGGGGATGAATTTTCAGTAAGCAAGGGTGGCGTTATCAGCCTGCCGCGCATTGTATCAGGATATGAATTAAACCCATATATGCGATGGTGCATGCTGAATGAATTAGGTTTCCGGTATATCAATTCACACTTCCTGCATCCGGATGATGTATTGGATGATGAACGTGGGGCCCAGAAGGGTTGGCTGGTTTTAGGAAATGAGTTTGAAAAGCAGGTAGCATGGCTTGATAAAAATGCTCCCGGCTTACGGAATTTAACAGCAAAGCAGGGGGCCGCTGCGATGGAACGCTATGATCGGCTGAAGGTGCAGGAACAGGTTCATGAGGATGGCGTTACCCTTACCTTGATGGGTTTTTATGATGAAGCGTGGCTGATGCTTCGGCTGAACAGCGGAACGTTGAAGGGAATGGAAGGCGGAAGCATTCTGCAGGTTTGCGACGGCCTGTATTTAATCCATGCAAACCAACAGAAGGTAACCATCTTTACAGAGGAGGGTTAAAACCATGCGGATATGCATGATATTGGAAGGATCCTATCCTTACGTTCGCGGCGGGGTGTCCAGTTGGATGCATGACTATATCCGGGCGCTGCCGCAGCATGAGTTCATCCTTTGGACCATTTGCGCCGCAGAAAAGGATAAGGGCTGCTTCAAGTATGAACTGCCCCGAAATGTTGTCGTGGTAAAAGAGGTTTTCCTGGATGCATGCCTGAAGCAAAGCATCCGAAAGAACAACGCTTTCAGGCTTACCGCCAGGGAAAAGCAAGCAGTGGAAGCCTTACTGGAAGGCACAAACCCAGATTTTGAACTTTTGTTTGCATACTTCAGGAAATATAAAGATCCGGCGGCTTTTCTGATGAGCCGGCAATTCATTGATCTGGTGAAGGAATTAAGCCGTAAACGGTACCCGTTTCTGCCGTTTTCAGAGCTGTTTTACACCTTGCGCTCCATGCTTCTGCCGATGATCTGCCTGATGGTTTGCGCTGTTCCGGCTACGGATATCTATCATGCTGCTGCATCAGGGTATAGCGGTATATTGGGTGCATTGGCATCCTGGAGCCAAAACAGGCCGTTTATTTTAACAGAGCATGGCATCTATACGCGGGAGCGCGAGGAGGAAATCCTTCGGTCGGAATGGATTCGTCCGGAGTTCAGAAGCATGTGGATACGGCTGTTTTATATGTTTTCAACCTGCGCGTATTCAAAGGCAGTCACCGTCACTTCGCTGTTTGAACATGCCAGCCTTATGCAGCAGGATATCGGCTGCCCCCGTGAAAAATGCATCGTGGTGAACAATGGAATTCATTATCATCCGTTCACGGAAATTCCCGCCAAGGTGCCTGACGGGTGGGTGGACATAGGGGCTATTGTCCGTTTTGCACCGATTAAGGATATTAAAACGTTGATTTATGCTTTTTCGTTATTGAAAGCCTCTGTTCCAAACAGCCGTCTGCATATTTTAGGCGGAGTAGAGGATGAGGAGTATTATCAGGAATGCATCCTGTTAATCAATCAGATAGGTGTACCGGATATCTACATGATCGGAAATACCGATGTGAAGACATACCTTCAGAAGTTGGATTTTACCGTTCTTACCAGCATCTCAGAGGGACAACCCCTGGCGATCATCGAGTCGATGGCCGGTGCAAGGCCGGTGGTATGTACCGATGTGGGGTGCTGCCGCGAACTGGTGGAAGGGAAAACAGAACAGGATGCTTTTGGTGCTGCGGGTTTTTGCTGTGCACCGATGGATTATCCGGCCATCTCAAAAGCCATGGAAACCCTTTGCCTGGATTCTGACCTCAGACAGAAAATGGGACTTGCAGGACGACAGCGCGTGATCCATTTTTATTCCCACAAAAGGATGATGGAAGCTTATTTGAATTGCTGTGAAAGGGCGGTGCAGCAATGGCCGGCATAGGATTTGAACTGAAAAAGCTGTTTGAAAAACGGGGACTTTTTGCCAGTATTCGTGCATATGGCTATGCGGCTGCGGTATGTACGGGGCCCATGCTGTTAAGCATAGCCATGCTGGCGGGTGTCCGTCAGTTGTCCGAAATGATGGGTGTGCAAAGCGAACAACAGGATTTTCTCAACTGCATGCTTTCATATACCCTGATCGCATCTCTTTTGCTTTCCAGTGTATTCACCATGGTTACCACAAGGTACGCGGCGGATATGCTGTATCAAAGACAGTACCGGCGTGTGCTTCCTTCACTGTATGGCAGCCTGGCAGTTTCTCTGGCAGCCGGGTTTGTTCTTTATGGCATGTTTCTCTTGTTTTCGGGGATTGAACCTGTTTATATCCTTTTATGCTTGATTTTATTCTGTGTATTGATGGTTGTTTGGAACCAAATTCAATATATCACGGCCATTAAAGACTATAAAAGTATATTGGCTGCATTTTTTGTGAGCAGCGTAATGGCGGTGGTTTGCGGTTATTTGATCGGCTTGGTGGCGAAAAACACCATTGCCGCCCTGATGTCAGGGGTAATTATCGGATATGGCGTCATGATGGTTTGGAATTTCTATTTACTGCATGGTTACTTTCCGGAAGGAGAGGGGAATATTTTTGAATTTTTATTATGGATCAGCCGATATCCGAAACTGTTATGCATCGGATTGTTTACAACCATTGGTTTGTTCGGGCACATCATCATCATGTGGTGCAGCCCGGCCGGTGTCAACATCCGGGGGCTGTTTTATGCAGCCCCGTCGTATGATGTTCCAGCCCTGTTCGCGTTTTTATCCATACTCATTACAACCGTAAACTTTACCACCTCCCTGGAGGTTCGTTTTTATCCCTATTACCGTCAGTATTTCAATCTTTTGAACGACCGGGGAACACTGGCGGATTTGCAAAGAGCAGAGGAAGATATGTTTACCGTTTTAAAACAGGAACTATTTTACCTGGCTATACGGCAGGTATTTACAACCATTCTTTTTATTGTCATTGGCGGCCCTGTTTTTGTCAGCCGCAATACCGGGTTTAACGAGATCTTCATGGGTACCTTCAGTACGCTTTGCATCGGTTACGCCCTGTATGCCATCGCAAACAGCATGATGATGGTGCAGTTGTACTTTGCAGATGATACCGGCGCATTTTATTCCTCTTTAGTGTTTATGTTGACAGCCAATGCAGCAACGGTATTTTTTCTGTCCTATGATTACCGCTTTTACGGTTTGGGTTTTATAGCCGGAGCGCTTATGATGTATATAACCGCATGGGCTCGCCTGATGTCATACACCCGGAAACTGGATTTTCACATACTATGCTCGCAGCCGATGAAACCCGTAAAGTAAACTATAACATTCCATGCTTATCGTTCAATCATATGTTAATAAACCAGCAACTGG
>JAEZBW010000704.1 GCA_023426765.1 Bacillota bacterium | reverse complement strand
ACAAGCTTCATCTTGGGCTTTCTTTGCATCTCTTTATCTTTCGTACTCATTTTCCCCTCCGCAATACCGGTTTCATTTGGAACCGGATATGAGGCATGAAATTTTCTGGTTTTTACAGCTTAAGCAGAGCGTTGTTCATTAGTTCCTGTACGGCGCACAACACACCGATTTTAACATGGTCATATACCAAGCCGCCCTGAAGGTAGGCCGTATAAGGCGGTCGTATGGGTGCATCTGCCGACAGTTCGATGGAAGAACCCTGGACAAAAGCCCCTGCTGCCATGATGACGGGGCAGTCGTAGCCGGGCATGTCCCACGGCTCGGGGGTAACAAAGGAATCAACGGGAGAGCCCTTTTGAACTCCGCGGCAAAATGCAATGACCGCTTCGGGGCTGTTCAGCCGGATGGCCTGAATGATATCGCTGCGTTCCATGTCAAATGCAGGGCAGGTTTCATATCCGAGGTTCTCAAGCAGAGCTGCTGCAAAAGCGGCTCCCTTCAAGCTTTGCGCCACGGTATGCGGTGCCAGGAACAATCCCTGGAACAGTGCTCTGTTCTGGCCCAGCGTGGCACCAACCTCCCGGCCTAGTCCGGGCACTGTCATGCGATAGGAAGCCTGTTCCACCAGCTCTTTTCTGCCGACAACGTACCCTCCCGATAAAGCCAAACCTCCGCCCGGATTTTTTATCAGCGAACCGGCAATGATATCGGCTCCTGCTTCCACGGGCTCTCTCTCTCCGGTAAACTCACCGTAACAATTGTCCACCATGACCACAACATCGCTATTAATCTGCTTAACAAACCCCACCGCTTTTTCAATGTCTTCCACTGTTATGGGGTTACGCCATGCATACCCCCTGGAACGCTGCAGGAAGACTATTTTCGTTCTCGCTGTGACAGCTTTTGCCACCAGGTTAAAATCAATGCTGCCATCTTCAAGCAGCTCCACCTGGCGGTAGGAAACACCATAATCCTTCAGGGATCCGTTCCCAGCCTCCCCATGGATTCCAATGATCTCCTCCAGGGTATCGTATGGTTTTCCGGTTATCGACAACAGTTCATCACCGGGCCTTAATATGCCATACAGGCACAATGCCAGAGCATGCGTACCGCAGGTGATCTGATGCCGGACAAGGGCATCTTCGGCTTTGAAAACCTCGGCGTAAACCTGCTCGAGAACTTCACGCCCCCTGTCATTGTAACCATAACCTGTAGATCCGTTAAAGTGGGTATCGCTGACCCGGTATTTCTGCATGGCCCGGATAACCTTTCCCTGATTAAGGGCTGCAATGCTGTCAATTCTTTCGAAAACCGGACGGCATCTCTCTTCGGCTTCAGCAGCCTTTTGGGCCAGTTTGGCATCAATACCGAACATCTCATGGAATATATCGGCTGTTTTCATCCGTTTTTTTCCTCATTTTCTGTGTTTAGGAGCCGGCTCGGCTTTTCCGAACGGTCTTCCAGTGCATTCAGGCGATTTTGAACCTGCTCGCTGCTGATGGTGCTGTTAAAGCTGAAGGTGCAGGATAACGCCTTTTCATACATTTCGGCAGCCTCCGCCCCGCGTCCGCTGTCTTCAAGATATCTGCCAAAGTCGTACCAGGCTTCGGGGAAATGCGGATTTTTTTCCTTCAGTTTTTCAAACATTTCCCCTGCTTTGTCCATTTCACCCCGCAGATGATACAGATGGGCCAGGTTGTCCAATATAATGGCATTCTCAGAGTTATATTCAAAGGCTTCCAGGTTGAATTTCAGCGCTTCGTCCATATCTCCCTGCTCAATCAGCAGATACCCCAGGCTTCCGTATATCGCAGTGGTTTTATAATTCACAATGATTTCCTTCAGCATGCTGATGGCTTGTTCCAGCCGCCCCTTTCTCCAAAGGACGAGGGCGAGATTGGATTTCGCCAGATTTTTTTCATCCTGGGTTTTGCCCTGCGACACACATTCCTGCAGAACTTTCTCCGCTTCCTCCAACCGGCCGATCTTCAGCAGGATGAAGCCATAATTGATCTTCATTTCAACGCCTGCTTTTTTAAGCCGGATGGCTTTCTCAAACTGTATTGCAGCATTCTTCAAATTACCCTTTGAGTATTCTGCCTGTCCTCGTATCCGGTAGATTAAAGCCCTGTTGGCCGACACTGCAAACAGCAGGTAAGCTGCCAAGCCAATAAAACCCACAACAGTATTGATGCGGAACAGCACATAGATGACCAACAATGGGAAGACTGCAAAAAGCACAAATTTTACCATTGGATTAACTTTCATATTTTCACCTGTTTTCATAGCCTTTCATGTCGTTCGAAATGCAGCCGGATGAACCCGAAAAGCTGCTCCGTTCTAATAGTAGCATCATGCTGAACAGAATGCAATGCCGCCGGAAATAGCCTATGGGATCAGCACCTGTGGATATCCTGTACTCGTTTCATCGATGAAGTATCCTGTTTCAAACGGATCGTTCACACCATCCGAATAAAGCTTCGAAAAGGCAATCGTGCCCTTGCCCGATTGAAGAAGCCTTTTTTCATACTGGCCTGTGAAAGGATCGGTATACTCCACCTCAAACAGGCTTTCTCCGTTTTCCTGTGTGACAGAGATAATTTCGGTATGGATGCTGTTGCTGTTAATTCCTTCATCCTCCGGGTACTGATCCCAGTTGTAGCCGATGACAAAGGGATACCGGATGATCTCCAGTTCGCTGAAATCTGAATCCATCATGGCCGGGGCAGATTTTATCTGATAAAGCACATTGCCTTCAATTCTGTACTCCAGCTCGATGGCCGCAGGTGAATCGGAGTTTCCCCCGCCAGATGGGGCACCGACAACACCGGTGATGGTATAGACCGGGTTGCCGTCCTCCGTATGGATTTCCACAAGCTCCGCCGAATGCTGATATTCGCCCGAACCGATACACTTCCATTGAAATCCCGTTTTTTCGGGCAGCAATCTGCTCATACGCTCCATCAGGATTTGGCGGCCGATATCATTGCGGACAACAACACGCTGATCCTCCAGACTGGAAAAAACCTCCACAAGGTATTTCTCCAGCTCTTCTGTGAGCTTGAATGATCCCTTTTCTATCACAGAGGCATATCCCGCAATGATGGAAGATACTTTTGACTCCGGGTATTTTTTCATAAATTCCAGGTACCGGTCATAATATTCCCTGGAAATCTTTCCTGAATCGAAATTGATGATCGGATCCTTGTCATATCCATATAAATAACAATACAGATAAGAGTCATACAGGCTGATGACCTGATTCACCCGGACAGACACCGGATACTGCTCAATGTACCAGGAGGCGCTAAGCAGCCGTCTTTCCAGTTCTTCCTTCGAAATGGCCAGTTTACCGCCCGCAACGGCAGGCAGGTCGGTTTCAGCCTGAATGATGGCGATATAATCCCTGAACCAGCCCGACAGCATTCCTTCCCACCTTCGATACAGACTGTAATCGATCACAGGCACCTTGTGCCTGTTCACTTCAACCAGCCTGAAACCATTCGCGGTCAGTTCATCTGCCCAGACCTGGCTGGTTTGCGGGATTGCGTCCGCATGCAGATCAAAAAAATCCAGGTAATAGTCCAGCCATGCTTTTTGGATGCTTTCCAGAATAAGCACCATGCTGTCGGCCTCCTGAGGGGTTGAAGCGGCGACATGCTCACCAATATGGGCCAACAGCGCCGAAGGCTGTTGATCTGCAAACACCAGATTGGCCATGTTCTGAACAACGGTTTCCCGGATGGTGACCCTGGGAGCCTGAGTAGAAGATGTGATTTGCACGGCCGCTTCCGAAGGCTGTAAAGTATCGGTGGGCTGTGCAGCAGCACTGGTGGGCGATGCTTCGGGTTTTTTCCCGCCGGCAGGCTTCGTACCGCATGCTGAAAATACAAGGATCATAAACAGAATGCTTATGAAAATGGTGCTTCTTTGAAACTTTTTCATCTTTCCGGATGTTATCCGTTTTGTCCCTCCCTTTCAGGAACGTTTAAACTACTGATGTTCTTTTCCAAAGGCTCTGTTAATTTATCGCTGAATTCAATGAGCGCTTGCGCGAATTGTGCGCCAAAACGCGGGCGCTGAAAGCGCCTACTACACAACAAAAACATCGATGTTTTTGTGTGTGACTTGCGCGTTTTGTGTGCAACGCGCCGCGAGCATTTTATCAAATGTCCTTCAGTGGGGGATTGTACCCACCACTGAAG
>JAEZBW010000607.1 GCA_023426765.1 Bacillota bacterium | reverse complement strand
AACGGGAACTGGGTCGCCATACGCGGCACGGCCGGTTGGATCACCGATTCCAACGATTGGGGGCTGGCCATCGCCATGGCCCTGCCATTTTTTTACACAGCCCTGGTCCTTCAATGGCGTCGGAGCGTGAAGTGGCGCATCGCGCTGGGCCTCGCGGCAGCAGGCGCCCTGTTGGCCCTCACGATGACATCGTCCCGGGGCGCGTTTCTGGCGGCGGCGGTTTCGGGGACGATCTTTGTGGCCATGGACCGCAAGCCCTGGCGGGCCCTGGCGTTTGCAGCCGCCCTCGCCGGCATTGCCGCGATCTACATGCCCGGCTCCTATGTTTCTCGCGTCAGCTCTATTTTGGGGTTGGAACAGACTGCAACCTCGGCCTGGGCGAAAGATCTGGATGACGAGCAGGAATACACCGGGGCGGAGCGAGTGCTTTATTGGCGATACGCTTATGAAATCATGAAGGACCACCCCTGGGCCGGCGTGGGTTGGGGAAACTTTATCGAGGAGTTCAAGCAGCGAGCCGGCCTCAAGGAGGGTTTTGTCGCCCACAGCACGTGGTTCCAGGTGGGCGCGGAAGCGGGCGTGGTCAGCCTTGCCCTGTATTTCCTGATGCTCTTCGCGGGCATCGCCACAGCCCTTGCGGTCTGGCGCCAGGCTCGCCAACGCGCCGACACCTGGGCGGAATACCAGGCCAGGGCTCTCGCATGCGGTCTCATCGCCTTTTGCGTGGGGGCAACCTTTCTCAGTCGGGAGAATTCCGAACTGCTCTTCATTTTCCTCGGCATGAGCGCCATATTGGCCTTTCTGGCCAAGACGAGCCCCCGCCCAGCACTGCCTAAGGGCGCGCTCGGTCATTCTCGCCTTAATGTTTCAAGCAGCAACGCGCTGTATTGATATCCGCACAACAGCAGCAACTCGACTTCGGCGGCAAACGCCGCGGCGCAACCGTTGGCGAAAGGGGCGAGCCATGGACAGCACGGCCAGGAAAGGACGGGAGCAGGCCTTCCACGACCAGCGTTTCGCCACCGACGACGATCACCGTCAGTACCTGGGAGCGGCCTACCGGCTCATGCTTGGCCCCAACCAGCGGTATCACCAGACGGTCGAGGGCTATGCCCATGGCGGTCGGGTGCTGGAATACGGCTGCGGCCGTGGGGAAAACACCCTGATGTTTGCCCGGCGCGGCGTCGACGTCAACGGCATCGACCTTTCGACCAGGGGAGTGGCCCATGCCCGGGCCGAGGCGGCCAGGGTAGGTCTCAATACCACCTTCCAGGTTATGGACGCCGAGCAACTGGCCTTTGCCCCCAAGAGCTTCGAACTCGTTTGCGGCAAGGGCATCCTGCACCATCTCGACGTCAACAAGGCGTTGGCCGAGATCGTCCGGGTGCTTGCCCCCGGCGGCCGAGCCATATTCATCGAACCCCTGGGCAGCAACCCCTTGATCAACTGGTATCGGCGACGCACGCCCCAGGAACGCACCCCGGACGAAAAGCCCCTGCTGCCTGCCGATCTAGACCTGATTCGAACCTATTTCCGCACGGTGGAGTTCACATTCTACAATCTCACCACGCTGCTTGGCGTGCCCATTCGCAACGAGAAGATTTTTGACCAAATCAAGCATTGGGGCGAGCGACTTGATGCCTGGTTGTTTCAAACATGCCCATGGCTTCGGCGGCATGCTTGGATGGTGCTCATGGACCTGCGCCACCCCATTAAGGGTTTCTGACAAACCAGGCGCTCACATGCGAATCCTGGTCTACACCTCGCTGTACCCCTGCTCAGCCAATCCTTTGCACGGGATATTCGTCAGCGAACTTGTCGACAGCCTGGCTCGTGTGGCCCAGGTCATGGTCATGGCCCCCGAAGACGGCATCCGGCGGCTGCTCACATACTCTCCCCGCGTCGGCAAGACCGCGCAAAAAAACGATGCGGTTTTGCGCTGCCGGTACTGGCATATCCCGAAGATTTTCAAATCACTTGATTTTCGATTCATGGCCTGGAGCAGCCGCAAGGTTTTCCAGCAAGCCCTTGCCTTCTGCCCGGACCTTGTCCACGCGCACTACGCCTATCCTGACGGAGCCGCTGCGGCGGTGTTGGCCGCTCGGGCCGGCCTGCCACTGGTGATCACCTGCCATGGGTCGGACATCAATATGCTGGCTCGCTCCCCTTCTCGTCGCCGCCCCATAGCATGGGGACTTCGACAGGCGGCCTCGGTAGTCGCGGTTTCCCATGACTTGGCCGAAAAGATCGCCGACCTCGGCATACCCGCCAGCCGCATCCGACACATCCCCAACGGCGTGGATCTTTCCCGATTTTCCCTGGGCGACAAATTCAAGGCCAGAGCCGCCCTCGGCCTTGTGGCGGACGTCCCTTGGCTGGTCGCGGCGGGACGGCTGGAACCTGTCAAAGGCTATGATCGACTCCTGCGCGCCGTGGCTCGACTCGAGAACGTCCATCTTCTCTTGGTTGGCGACGGCGGCCAGCGGCCAAATCTTGAGCGCCTCAGCCGCGAGTTGGACATATCTGATCGGGTTCGCTTCGTCGGTAGAGTCGGCCGTGACGGGCTGTCGGTTTATTACCAGGCCGCCGAAGCCCTCGTCCTTTCCAGCCATAGCGAGGGTTGGCCCACAGTCATTCATGAGGCCTTGGCCTGCGGCAGACCGGTGGTCGCGCCAGCCGTCGGCGGCATCCCGGAGGCTCTGGCCGATCCCAATTTGGGCCTGCTCCTTGCCTCGGCCGAGCCTGATATCCTGGCCGCAGGCACACGCCGGACGCTGGCGTCGCACTGGGAGCCTGCCGTCTTGCGGCAGGCGGCCATGGCCCACGCCTGGGACAACGTGGCTGCTCGAC
>JAEZBW010000540.1 GCA_023426765.1 Bacillota bacterium | reverse complement strand
CCATAGGGGTGTATACCGGCTGGCTGAATGATGTAGCTTCCGGGTTGAAAAGCGGTATTACGATGATGGATTGGACAGCGCTGGCATTAATTTCGGTGGTTTTGCCGGCGATTCTCTGCGGGCTGGTTGGCATGGCTTTGCGAAAGGTTGGCTGGATCAGGGAAGGAGACTTAAAGCTGAACTAAAATGGATAACTTTCTGTTTCGGACGGTTTTTTTTGGGTAAAAATAGGGCAGTATCAGGCGTATTTTTCAAATCGACGGAATTTATCGCAACGTCCAAACCGGGAGGGGAAGGCATCCAATGAGCGATAGTGCTGCTTTTATTCATTACTCCAGTGAAAAACCGTTGAATGGCGAAATAATCCGGGGTCGCGCGGGAGAATTCATCACAGCAAGGGTATTCTGTTCTGAAATCAATTGCTTAAGAAGAGGAGATCCGGTGGTCATCGGCCAGCCGGATTCCGGCGAAGAAACCGGGGTGAAGTGCTTCGGAGGCAATATTGTCGATACATACAAAAACCAGGGGTTAATATTGGTTTCTCCCGAGAAGGTTTATTCTGACGCTGAAAAGAGGCAATTCACCAGGCACAAGGTGTCTTTGGCAGGATATCTGCGCAGCAATGTGAATAAAAACGAAGAAATATGGATTAAGGATATCAGCTACGCCGGGCTTGGCATCTATTCGGAAAAAGAGATGGATGTGAATTGCACCGTTACGATCGACTTTTTCCTGGGCGGCAAGTTATACACCAGCGAAGGGATCGTCGTTCGAAAATCCGCTGCTTATGGCAGGAATGAATATGGGGTACAATTACTGCACAGGGACAAGCAGTCAATATACTATACACAGCAATGCATTGACAGTTACCTTGAAAAAGAGATCAATGAACTGAAAAGATCTCTGGGGATATATTGATCACATCCAAAAAACACATCTGCATTCGTTCAATCATTTTTTTGATTTCTTTGCCGAGAAGCCAAAGAACAGGCCGCATAAGCCTCCGGCGATATGCGTCAGCTGTGAGATATTGTCTGTTGCCGACAGACCGGTTACAACTTCCCGACCGATATAAATGGCAGCGACCAGCAGCAAGGTTAGCGGAATGCTCCCTTCCCGGATATTGACAAATGAGCTTAATATGATCAGCATGTAGACAATGCCGCTTGCCCCCAGCAGGGCGGTATTGAACAGAAGGATATTCAGAACCCCGGTAACAAAGGCGGTGACGGTGAACATGATGATCATGCTCTTCGAGCCATACTTCACCTCCAGCATGGGCCCGACCAACAGAATAACCAGAAAGTTATTGAAAAAATGCTCCCAGTCAACATGCCCCAATACATGACCGAAAAGCCTGAAATAGAAAAGAGGATCCAAAAGGCTTCCCCTGTAGACCGAAAACAACAGCCGTGTGGAGGCCATGCCGGTTAATTCTGCGGCAATCAGCGCCCCAACCGAAAGAAGTGCAAAGGTTAGGATGACGGGAGAATTATAATGAATACGTTTCAGCAAAAACAACACCTCTGTCATGCAAAAGTTAAACTATAATCAGTATAGCAATCGAAACCATTGTGTGCAAGAAAAAGGGGCGGGCCTGTCACCCGTCCCTTTTTTAATCATGCGTGTTAACAAAATGGAGGTTCTCCCTTGTCGACTGTTATGCGGCACAGTTTCAGGATCAGGCATACCACATCCAGTATCAGTGCAATGATGCCAAGACCAATCAGGATTAATGCCACGATGAGGCTTCCGGTAAAGAGGATGGTCAGAATGCCCGCTATGATCAGAAACAGGGTAATCAGCAAAAACAACAGGCATGTCAGGCAATGGAGCCTCATACATTTGGATAATCCGCAAACAACCAGCAGAACAATACCTGAAACAATCGTGCCGATTGTGATGGCATTAATGCTGAAACCGGTTGCAAGTAAAAATACGCCAAGTCCGATCAGAACAATTCCGAGAATACCGGCAGCAAGGCAGAACAGCTTACGGGGGTCTCTATAATACATATTTCTCACCTCCTTTGCAGTGTGTAGCGGACAAATATCCGGCTTACTACAGTATATTGAACAAGCTTTGGGAAGGTGACTGCATAGCTTGTTTTCATTTTAGGAAAAGGTTAAAATGAATCTGTAATGCTTATTTGAGTCGTTTCTTTTACCGGGAAGCAACATGTCCTTTGTAAGGTAAAAGAGTCTGGTGCAATCGGGAGGTAATTTTATGGTTAAGAAAATGGAACAGATGAAAAAAGAAATCCGTGAAAAAATGAGAGGCGGAAACGGCAGCATTGAAATTCTTCATATTCTGGAGAAGGAAGAAATGAAGGGAAAGGTTCGAATGTTCGCCAGGGTCACGCTAAATCCGGGCAGTTCGATTGGAGAACATGATCACGTGGGTGAGGAAGAGGCTTACTATATCTTAAAGGGAACAGCCCAGGTGAACGATAACGGCATCCTGAAAACCGTCCATGCGGGGGATGTGATCCTGACCGGTGACGGCGCATATCATGCGATTGAAAATACAGGGGACGAACCGCTGGAGTTTATGGCTGTCATTCTGCTGTATGCCTAGTGGTTTCCAAACACTTTCATAAACCCGACAGAGTGCATCAATCATACATCCGGCATATTTCACCGTTTTAAACTCCCATATTTAATAATTATGGCAGCATGTAATGCGTTGCGGCCATTTTACTGTTGATGGTGTTTAGATCATTTCAAAGGAGAGAATTTCCATGCAACAGGCATTGTCGTTCAAATTTACCCATACGCCGGATATCCTGTTCGGTGCGGGCAAGATAAAAAAGTTGCCGGAACTCCTGTTTTCCCGGAGAGTTCGGAAAATTCTTCTGGTATTGGGAGGAGCATCGTTTCAGAAAAGCCGGCATTGGGAATGGCTTTCGGATGAACTGTCCAAATCAGGAGTGACCTGTCATATCATAACGGTTCTCCATGAGCCTTCACCAAAACTCATCGATGAAATAACCCAAAAATATCGGTCAGCGAACCCTGATATGGTGGTTTCCATCGGCGGGGGCAGTGTCATCGACACGGGGAAGGCCATATCTGCCATGCTTCCGCAGCAGGAATCGGTAATGGCTTTCCTGGAAGGTGCGGGCAGAGGAATGGAGCATGACGGGCGAAAGACGCCCTTTATCGCCGTGCCGACCACGTCCGGAACGGGAAGTGAAGCGACGAAGAATGCAGTGTTAAGCGAAATCGGAGATAATGGCTTTAAAAACTCCCTGCGCCATGACAATTTTGTTCCCGATCTCGCAATACTCGACCCGGAGCTGACAGCAAGCTGCCCGCCGGATGTAACCGCCGCCAGCGGAATGGACGCCTTGTGTCAGTTGCTGGAATCCTACATGTCGGATGCATCCAATCCGATGACAGATGCTCTGGCCCTCTCGGGTCTTGGTTTTGCCGCTGCTTCGCTGGTGGATGTCTGCACAAAAGAACCCCTGAATCTCGATAAACGGGGAAAGATGTCCTATGCAGCCCTATTGTCGGGGATTACCCTGGCGAATGCCGGCCTGGGTGTTGTACACGGGTTTGCATCAAGTATTGGAGGCCTTTTTGACATACCTCATGGGGTTCTTTGCGGAACGATGCTGCCCGAGGCTGTTCGGATAAGCATTCAGGAAGCTTTTGAAAACAGCCGGACGAATGAATGGATGATCCGCAAGTATGTCGCTCTTGGAGAAACACTTTGCGGTTTTGTGTCCAAAGACGATAAAAAAACCTGCGCAGCATTGGCAGACTATCTTTTCAGATTGAAGGAAGCCCTGAAATTACCCGGATTAAGCAAATTTGGCATCACAAGCACCGATGCGGAAAGAATCGCCTTAAAAACCTCCAACAAAAACAATCCCATCAAACTGAACCGGGAACAGCTGAGCCAGTTGGTCATCAGTTGCCTTTAAAATTTCATGGGGCCGGTTCCTGCATATCCTTTATAAGGAAACAAGAGGCCGGTTCCTGTAGTTCTGCAGAAACCGGCCCCTGCTTCAGGCCGTCACTTTGCTGATCCTTAGTAGTTGAACATTCCGTTGTCCCAGAATAACAGCAGGAAGATTAAGATGAAAAACAGAATCTCACTGTTGTCCTTGAAAAAACCTCCTGCTCTGCAATTGTCCATACCCATACCTCCTTATGTTAATCTACTACATCCTATTCGCCCGTCCTGACTTTTGTGAGTTCCAAAAATCCTGTCATCTCTTGTTTATTCGTTAAAAATCCTGTAAAATGGGAGTAGGTTTTACGAAGGATAACTGTCGAAGCGCGGAGGACAAATATGAACTTCAAAAGTGTTCTCATAGCTGTATGGGCTGTAGTCATATTGTTGGTCATACTGGTTCCGTTGCCAACGATATTGATGGATCTGCTGCTGGTCGTCAATCTGACCATTTCTCTGCTGATTCTTCTGAATGCCATCTACGCAAAAGACGCGCTCACCATGTCCTCTTTTCCAACCCTGCTGCTGTTTACGACATTGTTCAGGCTTTCGCTGAACGTGGCTTCAACCCGTCTGATCATCGGCCAGGGAGAGGCCGGAAAGGTTATCGAAAGCTTCGGGGAATTTGTCGGTGGCAACAACATCGTCGTTGGCGCCATCATCTTTCTGATCATCATGATCGTACAGTTTCTGGTTATCACCAAAGGCGCCGAGCGTGTGTCCGAAGTGGCGGCCCGTTTCACACTGGATGCTATGCCCGGTAAGCAGATGGCCATCGATGCCGATTTGAACTCCGGGTTGATCAATGAAGCCGAAGCGCGTACAAGGCGGAAAAAGGTTCAGCGTGAAGCCGATTTCTATGGCTCCATGGACGGTGCCAGTAAATTCGTAAAAAACGATGCCATATTTGGTTTTATTGCCACCGCACTGAACATTGTCGGTGGTTTTATCATGGGGATGATCGAGGGCGGCATGCCTGTTGATCAGGTTTTGACGAAATACACCATCCTGACCATCGGGGATGGTCTTGTCAGCCAGGTACCCTCGCTGATGATTTCAATTGCCACCGGTATCATTGTAACCCGTGCGGCCTCGGAAGAAGACCTGGGTCAGGAGATCATTTCCCAGTTGATAAACAGCCCAAAGGTTTTGTATATTGCGGCAGGAGCATGCTTTGTTCTGACCTTTATCATCGGTCAGATCTTTATGATCATCATCGCGATTCTGCTGATCATCCTTGCTTCGCGGATGCGCACCATGGAGGAGGCGGAGCAGAAAAAGGGTGAAATTGTCACCGAGGAACAAAAAGTGGAGGAAATCCGAAAGCCCGAAAATGTGATATCACTGCTGCAGGTGGACCCCATAGAACTGGAGTTTGGTTACGGGATCATTCCGCTGGCCGATGTGAACCAGGGTGGGGATCTTCTGGACAGGGTGGTCATGATTCGCAGGCAGCTTGCCCTTGAAATGGGCATGATTGTGCCGATCATCCGCCTGCGTGACAATATCCAGCTAAGCCCCAACCAGTATGTCATTAAAATAAAAGGCGTGGAGGTTTCAACGGGTGAATTGATGATGGATCACTTCATGGCGATGAACCCCGGTACTGCTGAGGATGAAATCGACGGAATTCCGACCACCGAACCTGCCTTCGGTCTGCCCGCCATGTGGATCAATGAAACCCAGCGCGATCGTGCCGAAATGCTTGGCTATACCGTTGTCGACCCGCCGTCGATCATTGCGACCCATATGACCGAAATCATCAAAAGGCATGCGCATGAACTGCTGGGCCGTCAGGACGTTCAAACCCTGCTGGACAATGTTAAAACCACTTATCCTGCCATCGTTGAAGAACTGGTGCCCAAGCTGCTGACCCTTGGCGAGGTTCAGAAGGTGCTGGGCAACCTGTTGAAGGAAGGGGTATCCATCCGCGACATGGTGACCATTCTGGAAACCCTGGCCGATTATGCAG
>JAEZBW010000408.1 GCA_023426765.1 Bacillota bacterium | reverse complement strand
GTCTACCCACATGCAGGAAAACTGCAACGAGCATTGATTATTCCAACGTGCTCCATGCACGGGTGACCAGCAAATAGAGCTGCTTGAGCCCCTTGCCGACCTGCCCGGTGAGGATATATTCATCTTTGGTGTGGGCGCTGTTGCCGTTGGTGATGCCAACGCAGATGGCCGGGTAACCGCGCGAGAGGGGCATATTGGCATCTGTAGAGGCGATATCGAGGCGGCTTTCCAGACCCAGTTCCTTCAGCACGCCGCACGCAAGCTGCACCAGCGGGTGCCGGGCGGGAATGCTGCCCGCGCTGCGCTTGCCAATGCGTTCCATGCTGACCTTGACATTGTTGCGGCGTGCTGCACGAACAATGTCTTCAACGTGATGAACCAGATCCGCAAGCGCACCCGCGTCTTCCGAGCGCAAATCCAGCTCCAGCGAGGCATAGCATGCTATGGTGTTCACCGACGTTCCGCCGCTGATTACGCCCACGTTGAGCGTGGTGCACGGGGAGCGGGGCAGGCTGAGCGCTGCCAGCCGGGTAACAATGCCGCACAGCTCGTGGACGGCAGATGGCTGCCCGTAGTTAGCCCAGGAGTGGCCGCCCGGTGTCTGCGCAGTAATCTTGTAGCGTTCCACGCCCAGGCCGCGATGCAGCACCGTACCCAGACCCATACCCTCGATGACCAGATAGGCGGCAGGCTGCGCGCCAAAGCGATCGACGACCGCCTGGATTCCGCGCAGGTCGCCCAGGCCTTCTTCACAGGTGTTGAATGCTAACCACAGGTCACCGGGCAGTTTGGCGCCCTCGCTTTGCAGCCACTGTATCAGCCCCAGCACGGCTGCGGCGCCCAGCGCATTGTCGCCAATGCCCGGGCCAGTGATACGGCCCTCCGCGCGCTGGACGGTTAGAACAGTGTCCATTGGATGCACAGTATCGATGTGGGCGCTGACTACGATGGGCCGGGCAGTCCCGCTGCCGGGCAGCCGTGCGAGCACATTGCCCGCCGGGTCGCGTTGTACATCGGCCAGGCCAGCCTTTTGCAGCCAGTCGAAGAGAAAGTCTGCCCGCGCCCCTTCGTGGAAGGTGGGAGCAGGAATGGCCTGGATGGTGCAGGCCACCTCGAGTACGTTTTGAGTGAGATGGGTCGGGATATTGTTCACGCTTTTCGTACCATTTCGCGTAGAGCTTCCAGGCGCGCTTTCGATAGACCGGGCAGCGAATCGAGCGCGTAAAAGGGGGACGTACCTTCCATGACCATCGCAGCGGAAACATTGCCGCACAGCACCGCGTGGAGCGGGTCGTAGGTGTGGCGGTAGCCGGTTAAGAACCCACCGCCAAAGGCATCGCCCGCGCCGGTGGGCTCAACCACCTGTACCGGGTAGGCGGGAATGATCCAGCGGGTGCGGTTGGCGTGATTGTAGAGGTACTGCCCGCCGCTGCCGCGCTTGATCACGACGACTTCGCAGCCCCAACTGGCCACTGTTTCGGCCATCTCCCACAGGTCCTCGCTGCGGCCCTGGAACAGGCTGGTCAGCTTGCTCTCAGCACACAGGAAGGCGCTCAGACCGTTGATCAGCACGGGGATATCATCCCAGAAGATCGGGTTCATATATCCTGTGGAGGGGTCGAGGGTGATGGTGTTGACATTGCCGCGCCGCAGCACCGATGGCAGCATGGTGTGCGAGAGATAATCCATGGGGCACAGGTGTGCGGCAGTGGCATCCATATAATCATCTGGCAGGTCGTTTTGCCGCAGGGTGAGCGGGCCAAGCTGCGTGCGGCTGTCGATCTGCTGGCTGGAGGGCACGTAGCCAAGCAGCGCCTTAGGGAAGGGCAGCCCCAGCCGGGCAAACTGCGCCACGGGGTTATCGGTGTTGGGCGTTTCCGGCGAGGGATACGAGACGAAGTAGCGCAGGTCGATCGCTTCTGGCAGGATATGGATGCCGCGCAGGTCGAACCCGCTGCGCGCCAGCTTGTCTAGCCACTCATGGGGATAATCTTCACCGATGCGGGCGATCAGGCCGATGCCCTGCTCCCATATCCCGGCGCCTGCCGCTGCGTACAGCAGGCTTCCGCCCGGCACATCCAACAAGGTCTGGTCGCGGTGCGTGATGACGTAGTTCCGGCGAAGCTGCCCGGCGATTATATAGGTCAGGACGGGGATGGTTCCCATATTGAAGATGATTATATCATTTTCAATATGGGCGCTTTAAATGGTTTCAGGAGTTGGTACCTGATTGGCAAAACACCTTTTGCCAATCAGGTACCAACTCCTGAAACAAGGCTTAATTTTTTACTCGCGGTCGGCGATGTCGGCGATCAGGCGCAGCACACCCAGCACACCCAGGCCGATCTTTACTCCGTCGCCGGGGGTCATCTCGGGCAGAACGTTTTCTTGCTCTGCACGCTGAATGACAATATAGGCGCTGATGATCCCGATCACGAGCCCGGCAGCGGCGCCAATGGCAATGGTTCTATTTCTCCAGTTCATATTTCCCCATCCTTAGAGAATGTTCGTATTTTGCGAGTGGCAAAATACTGCGATCGTGTTTACTTCCCGCGCACCACGGTTTCCCACAGGCGCTTTACGCGGGCAGAGAAGGTATTGGTTTTCATCACCGGCTGGGTGGCGGCATCCGCGGCCCGGCGAACTCCCAGCGAGAGCCGTACCATGCGCAGCTGCAGCCGCAGCATCCAGTCGGGCATTTTCTGTAGCAGTTTGCGCATCCCATACACCGCTGCCCCCACGATGACCAGGAAGACCAGCATGGTGATCAGCACAGGGATGATCACAAACAC
>JAEZBW010000405.1 GCA_023426765.1 Bacillota bacterium | reverse complement strand
GTACAATGTGTTACAGTCCGGATGCAACACCGGATTCGATCGTATTGCGTGGAGAAAAACAAAAAAACGCAAAAGCAAGTTATGAAACCTTCCTTTGCGTTTCAGCGTTTTCATGCCCGTTTACCCGGCACTAGATTGCTTTTTTATTCAATTGTTCCCCCAGTTCCTTTTTCCGCTCCAGGAACTCGTCGTAGGTATTGATGCGTCCTTCTTCGAGTACCTTCAGCAATTGAACCTCAAGATCCTTTTTTTTGTCCACCTTCGTATAAGCGCTTTCAACCACCACTGTTCCTGCAAGGATATCGTGCAGGGCCTGTTTTTTCTTTGTGAAGAAGGCCATGAAAAGCCCCACGATGGATATCGGGGAAACAACCAGTTTGCACAAACACCTTACCGATGCCTTCAGAAAGCTGAGCCTGTCCCCCCTTGCATCTGTAACCTTAATGCCCAGCAGCGCTTTGCCGAGCGTCCCCTGCATGGAGGAGCATTCAAACAAAGTATTGTACAGCCACAGGGCGATCAACGGGAACAGAATGTACTGGAACATGAACCATGCGACATGGCCTCCATACAGCATGTCCAGGAAGGACTCATAAAAGTTCAGCCCTTTTTGCGGGAACAGAATGATAAGCCATAGAAAATACACGACAGAGTACAGAAACTCGTCAATGACGGTGGCAAAAAATCTTCTCCAAACACCAGCATACATAATTATATCACCCAAACAAAAAAATCATAATAAATCAGTTATGTCTGTATTTCTATATCGCTCAGAAATATAGTACATTTTTACAGCCACGATGATAGCCGATAAGCAATGGGTACATTCTGTGAAAACGGGTTACTATACGGTGACCATTAAAAATGCTGATATCGCTGGTACTGCCAGCCTTCATAATATCGGCACCGGTGAGTTATATAACCCTGCAGCCAGCCTGCCGGTTTATTCTGAGTTGTTTTCATTATTATATCTTTTATCAGGTAATTGTGTCAATGAATTTTGCTTTTGCTTTCTAGTATATTACTGTTCGCGTTACTGTTCACGGGTAGTATCTGAAAACCATCTGCGCTGCCTGCCATGCGGATCGGTTCTTATTGTGCGTTCCAGTGCCGGGTTATTCTTCCCGGGCGAGCGTTCCGGTGGGTACGCTCCTCTGGTACACACCTGTAATCGGGTGTTTTGGAGATGTAAACTGCAGCTTTTCTGCAGAAAAAAAAGAAGTTGGTCAACAACTTCTCCGGTACTGCTTTCTTTCAGCTTGGAATACACACCTCAGGCACTTTTCCTGTGTTTCTTATATTGGTTCAGATAATCGGATTTTGGTGCAAGAAAATTAATCTCCTGCATGGTTTTCCGTCTAAATGTCTTATTCCGGTAAAATATTCTCAAGCAGAACCTTACTGTTGCTTTCAATGCGGAAACAAATACATTTTCTTTCTTTTTCATCTGTAAACACCTCAATGTTATAAGCGGGCCCACCGCACCTGTTTCGCTGGTGCGGTAAGCTTTTCAGGGTGCCGTTCCTAACCACCGCTGAAACCTTTATATAACCAAATAATTGCAGCTTTTTTCTTTTCTGCCTTGTTATTTCCATCTATACTGTGTATCGGATCATTCAATATGGCAGATTACATGTTTTTTCCGGGCCCCGGAGCTCCAGGTAATTCATCGTCCGGGATGGCCGGTTACTTTCATTTTACCACCGAAAACGCTTTGCCAAACTATTTCCATGCCTCAGCCGCCGGGTTTGAAATAATATCCGCACCGGATGTGCGTTAAAATCCTGTTTTTGACAAAGCGCTTTTTACATTCACTCCAGGAAGATTTCCCAGCTTCCCAGTCATAGCGCCGATTTGGTCAGTTGTTCCTTCTACAATCAGAGAAATAACACTGATGCTTTTTTCTCTGTAAGGAACCCCCATCCTGCCGAGAATCAAGTCGGCATGTTCATGCAAAACCGAGTTAATCTTCGATACAACCGTCATATCTTCCACAACAATGCCCACCACACCGATTCTTTTCTCCATAAGGCTTTCCATCCTCCTCAGGCTCTTTTAACATCAGTATACACAACCCCTCTTTCTTATGAAAGAGAGAATTCTTAAGGTTTGTTATGGATTGATGTTTTACAGGAAATACCACTGAATTGTTACTTGCACGAAGGTATAACTTTGGGGAGCTTCCGCTCCCCATTTTGTGTGCCTGACATCATTTCAGGTTAAGGCTTCGGAAACTCCCCCAAAGGATTATTCCTCGGATTTCGGTTCCTGTTGTTTTGCAAGCTCTTCCTGGATGATCGTCCTCAGTTCATCCCTGGTGACGAAGTCCGGTTTCTTTGCATTGATGTTGTTCTGGACTTTGGTAACCTCTTCCTGGACAAACTTGCGGATGGCTTCCTTCTGGCTCTCGCCTTTTTCAATCAGATCGTTGATCAGATTTTTCGCGTCTTCAGAAGCAACCTCACCTTTCTTAACCAGTTCGTTTACCAGGCCCTCCACTTTTTCTGCGGAATAGGATATCAGCCCCAGCCCAAAGTAAAGCGTTTTTTCCAAATACTTCAGCATCTTCATTCATCCTTTCTTGAAAATTATTGTGGTTGAACTGCCCTTGTTTCATCGTACGATGAAAGCTGTGCCACGTCATTCCGGCTTGATTTTGTTCAACTACACAATAATACGATTATTTTCCCTTTTTGTATGATGCTTATGAAAAAAACCTTTTCCAGATTTCAAGTTGCTATTCGGTGCGGAGGATATCAAAGAATACGCCGTCAATTGTTTTCGACTTCGCCAGTTCGATGATCAGCGACTCCTGCACATAATCACCGCTCAGTGCCTTACGCAGCAAGTTGACATAGGACGCGACCGTCTTCACATTTCCGACGCTGGTACGGACGTTCTTGCTCACCAGCTTGGTCAAATCATCCACCTTACCCAGGTTTTTCAGCGTGACATGCTGTTTGAAAAAGGCTTCGATGAACCTGTTTTGGTTTTCTTTCCGCAGCTGTTCCCCATAATTTTGAAATACGCCGTTTTTATCGTAACCCTGCCGGAACCTGACGAAACCTTCCGCCTGTTCTGCATTTAAGTGCTGCATGCCGGGCTCCAGATCGATGTGAAGATTCTGTACCGGGTCATCATATTTCATTTTTAATGGAACCTCCAGATCGACGCCGCCAAACAGAGCAATAATGTCCCTGAAACCCTTTGTGTTCACATAGGCATAATCATCCAACGGTATATCAAAAATTTCTTCGATCAAATCGGCCAGAAAATCAATATTGCTGTCTCCGAAGTAGCCCTTCCCATCCTCATAGCCGATTTTTGCCCCAACCGAATGGGCTGCATTGATTTTTTGAAAACCCTTTGCCTGGTATAGCTTGGGTGACTTTTCACGCAGCTGGCTTAAAACTTCCTCGCTGTAATCCATGTAAATGTCTCTGGGGATATTGATCACCTTGATCTTTTTATTTTTTTCGGAAACCGAGGCGATGATGATCGTATCCCAATTTCCGCTGGACGCATCCTCCCCAACCAATAGAACATTTTTGTCTCCCTTGTCAACGAGGGGCATGTAATACTTCTGCCCGTTCGTAAGTTTATAATCAGCCTTCAGGCCCTTTTCGCGCTGTGCGGGAGCCACAGGAGAATCCTGCGGGTCATTTGTTTCGTTGATTATGTCATCCGTGCCTGAAGGGCCGGATGTATCCTGATCTGTCCATAACAGCTGAAAGAGCAGGACCCCTGCTGCTATTCCTGCGACGATGGCAACCACTGCCAAAATAATGATTCCGTTTTTTTTCATTTTGTCTGCTCCTACAGTCCCGTTCAAATAGATATACATACATAACTATAGTCTTTTCTTTGGGTTTTGTGTAGATCTAATTTTTTACTTGCCGAAAATCTGGTTGCTGGCCAGCGGGTTCGGCTCTTGCAACACTGCCTGTTATATTATATAGTATGATTACATAAAATCAATAACGTACTTATTGGAATATAGCAGCCTTTGCAGCTGTAAATACGGCCGCGGGCTGCATTTGTTTGATAACTCGCGGCAGGAGAACAAAAAATGTTTAAACTTTTAACCGGTGACCGGCAATTTTATAAAACCCTCATCAATCTGGCGTTACCCATCGCCCTGCAGAGTCTGATCATGACTTCACTGAACCTTGTGGATACCGTCATGGTAGGCCAGCTTGGTGAAGAGAATATCGCCGCGGTAGCGCTGGGAAACCAGATCTTTTTCTTAATCTCTCTTTTTCTTTTCGGTGTCAGCAGCGGTTCCTCGGTGTTCATTGCTCAGTTTTGGGGGAAAAAAGACGTGCCGAGCATCCGCAAGGTGCTGGGACTTTCTCTGCTGTGCGCGGTATCTGTTTCATTTCTGGCAATGATCGCGGTTTTATTCATCCCGGAACAGATCCTGTCCATTTTTTCAACGGATCCGGAGGTGATCCGCATAGGAAGCGGATATCTCAGAGCGGTTTGCTTTTGCTATATTCCCACCTCCATCAGTTTCTGCTTCGCTTCAACGCTGCGAAGCACCGGGCAGGCCAGGCTGCCGGTCATCGCAAGCGCTATTGCACTGTCATTAAACACGCTGTTGAATTATATCCTGATCTTCGGCAAATTTGGGTTTCCGGCAATGGGAGCGAAGGGGGCCGCTATTGCTACCGTCATCGCCAGGCTGTTTGAAATATTGATGATTCTCGGCTCCGTATATGCAATGAAGCTGACTCC